>MHDW01000143.1:12192-19750 GCA_001803645.1 Nitrospirae bacterium GWC2_42_7
CAAACATATTGCAGCAATGAAAATTATGATAACTGCCCGATTTTCCTCTCCAAGATATTGAGGAGGAGATGAGAGGGCAAACTCAATCTATGAACCAAAATAATCCTGCAATGAAAAAGTTGTTATTGCAGGTGCAGGGGAGGAACCATGGTGAAGATGAATATCATTAAGTGTCCATATCTCAAAGGCAGTTGTGACGGAGCTGTTTGTGCCATCATCAACAATTTAATCAGGAATATCGAAGATGCTACAATTAAATTGTGCATGAACAGGCATTATGAAGTATGTTCGGTATATAAAACGTCGTTACTAACCAGAGTTTAAAAGAGGAGAAAATATGGAAAAACAGAAGGTGCTTTTCGTATGTGTCCATAACAGTGCGCGGAGCCAGATGGCAGAGGCATTTTTGAACTTGCTGGCTGGTGACAGGTTCGAAGCAGAAAGCGCAGGACTTGAACCAGGCAGCCTCAACCCTCTTGCCGTTGAAGTGATGAAGGAGATAGGGATCGATATTTCACAGAATAAGGTAAAAGGCGTGTTCGACTTTATCAAGAGCGGAAAGCTTTTTAGTTATGTTATCACGGTTTGCGATGAGACAGCCCGTGATAGTTGCCCTGTCTTCCCAGGCTATGCAAAAAGATTGCACTGGAGTTTTCAGGACCCTTCAGGCCTTGAGGGTACATATGAAGAGAGACTGGAGAAGACAAGACAAATACGAGATGAAATAAAGACCCGAATAGAGGAATGGCTGAAAGAGACCAGCTAGGCCGGTAGTCTTAGTAAAAGATACCGCTGTTTTTAAGGTTCGCATCCGGCAATTTATCAATATTTCCCCCTGCATAAAATTTCATGAAAATGTAATCTGATCTACACAATGCTGTAAAAATCATTTGATAAATTAATATCAGTAAGATCAATTTATGAAAGGAGAAAAGAATGGTTTGTACTGATTTACTGGCGATAGACTCAAGATGCTCAAAGGGAATTCCTGTTGCCACACTTTTCAGGCGCTTTTTTTGTGAGGCAAAACCTGAAAAGTGTCCATTTGCCATATGGGAACAGGCACAAATAAAAACCTAATAATGACAAATTTACCTTACGGAGGCAGTCATGAAATGTCCGCATCTTATTAAATGGGTAATAGCATCCTGCAAGGCACTGGATAAGCCATATATCCCGAGTATATTTGAGCTTGATGAATATTGCAGGACCAAAGACCACA
Organism: Nitrospirae bacterium GWC2_42_7; assembly: GCA_001803645.1. Lineage (GTDB taxonomy): Bacteria > Nitrospirota > Thermodesulfovibrionia > Thermodesulfovibrionales > UBA6898 > GWC2-42-7. The sequence goes on from MHDW01000143.1 coordinate 13,415, forward strand.
GGAAATGTCCCTTTTTTCTGTTGGATATTAACAATACATCAAGAAATGTTGAGGTTGGCCTGACAGTTTAAAAAAAACAGTTTCTGGAATCTCTTTTAAAGTACGGAGGCAAAACGTGGAATGGACAAACGAATTCTCTTCAGGCGTAGCTTTGTTAGATGAACATAACATGGCATTGGTCTGCAGGACTGGTTCCATTATATTAGCGATCAGAGAGCAGGTTTGCAGATATACGATAGGTGTGGAGATCGGGTTTCTGGAAAAGCATATATTTTCCTGTTTTAACAAAGAGGAGCAATACATGCAGCTTTACAGCTTTTCTGAATACCCGCAGCACAAGGCTGAACATGAAAGGTTCGAATCTGATGTCCGTAAACTGAAAAAGGACTTTATCGGACTTGATCAAAGTCGCCAGTGCGGGTCTTATGAACTATCTGTTGAAATAAACTGTTTAATAGTCAATTGGGTCAGCGGCCATATTTCGAAAACTGACAAGAAGTTAGGAGCATTTCTAAACAGAAAAATGATCTTCACAGAAATATCCGGCAAGAAAAAAATCGTAGTGCCTGTATGTTCTTTCTGCCGGAAAGTCCGTGATTATAACGGTTTGTGGGTGCAAATAAAGCCGCATATCATTGGATATTCAGGTTTTGCATTTTCTCATGGAATGTGCCCAGACTGTGCACGTATGCACTATGCCGAATACTTTAGCGGAGATGGATATAAACAGCCTGCGTATTAATACTTTCCTTGTCCTTACTTCAAAAATTAACACCTCGTTCATACTGCTGTAACATTGCCCTGCTATTTTAAATCATGCGCATTATAAAGAAACTGTAAAGAAATTTGTCGTTCATGGCAATTAGCGATAAAATGTGAAAGGAGGTGGAGTTGTAAGGGATTTAACGGTAATGTAACCGGTTTGTAACACTATTGTAATAATCAAAATATATGCTAAAAGCATAAAAAGGAGATAATATGAAAACAATTTTTAAACTGATATTGGCAATTATTCTGCTTATATCATTTACGCAGGCAGAAGCAGCAGAAAAACTTAACGGAGCAGGCGCAACCTTTCCATATCCGGTCTATTCAGCATGGGCTTTTGACTATAACAAGGTGACAGGGGTACAGCTCAACTACCAGTCTATTGGTTCAGGCGGAGGTCAGAGGCAGATTTCTGACAGGACTGTTGATTTTGGGGCGTCTGATGATCCGCTTAAACCTGAGAAGCTTCAGACGGACAAACTCTTACAGTTCCCGGCGGTTATCGGCGGGGTTGTTCCTGTCGGCAACCTTGAGGGGGTAACCCCCGGCCAGCTCAAACTTGATTCCGACACTCTCTGTAAGATTTTTTTAGGAGAAATCAAGTCATGGAATGACGATATGGTCAGGAAGATAAACCCAGGGCTAAAACTCCCGCAGGGCGAGATCACTGTTGTCTACCGTTCTGACGGATCTGGCACAACAGCTATTTTTACTAATTACCTTGCGGAAACATGTCCTGCATGGAAGGAGAAGGTTGGCGCAGGCAAAGCAGTCAAGTTCCCGGTCGGTATCGGTGGAAAGGGGAATGAGGGTGTTGCTAACTATGTGAAAAGGACTGCCAATTCTATAGGTTACGTCGAATTTGCCTATGCCAAACAGAACAAGCTTGACTACACACAGCTAAAAAACAAAGCAGGAAATTATGTGGCGCCGGGCTTTGAGAGCTTTGAGAATGCAGCCGAGACCGGTGACTTTGATGCAAAGAAGGACTTTTACCTCTGGCTTACGAATGCTCCTGGCAAGAACTCCTGGCCTATTGCAGGGGCAACATTCATTCTCCTTGCAAAGGAAAAAACCGATTCCAACAAGAACGTAGTTAAATTCTTTGACTGGGCTTTCAAAAACGGCGATAATAAGGCCAAAGAGCTTATCTATGTGCCATTGCCTCAGTCTTTAGAAGATAAGGTAAGGGCTTACTGGAAGGCGAACGGGTTGCAGTAAGGCGCAGAGGCATGGCAACTTCTTACCACCCCGGCCTTCGGCCACCCCTCCTAAAATAGGCGGGGAGCTTTTGGTATCAAGTCCCCTCCCTGGAGGGGTGTAGGGGTGGGTCGTATTGGTATTAACTCCCCTCCTTGGTTAAGGAGGGGCAGGGGTGGTTGGTAAGTATGTCATGCCCTTACAATTTCAGAACACAAAGGAATTTTCGTAAATGATAAGAACCACCAAGAAGAACCCTGTTGATATGATCTTTTCAGTTGTTACAGGTGCTGCATCTTTTACTGTGATCATATTTATTGTCGCCATTCTTTACGAACTTGTTCATCAATCCGGGCCGGCAATCGAGAGGTTCGGCATCTGGAAATTCCTTTCTTCGACTGACTGGAACCCTGTAACAGAATCCTTTGGCGCTCTCACAAATATTTATGGGACAGTTCTTACAACGTTTCTTTCCCTGTTAATGGCGATCCCTGTTGCAATAGGCATTGCTGTTTTTGTTACAGAGATATCACCGAATGTAATGAAAGGGCCGATAGGGATTGCGATTGAACTTCTGGCAGCGATCCCGAGCATAATCTACGGCATGTGGGGCCTTTTTACCCTATCTCCGATAATGAGTACATACATCGAACCTTTTCTGAAAAATATTTTTGCAGGTGTGCCGGTTGTCGGAATCCTTTTTCAGGGGACCCCTATGGGCATAGATATACTGACCGCAAGCATAATTCTGAGCATCATGATAATACCTTTTACCGCCAGTATATCAAGAGACTCATTCAATCTGACACCTGCAGTTGTCAAGGAGTCCGCCTATGCCCTTGGCGCCACAAAATGGGAAGTGGTGAGGGATGTTGTTATCCCCTATTCAAAGCTCGGTGTGTTCGGAGGGATAGTACTTTCTCTCGGCAGGGCTCTTGGCGAGACTATGGCAGTAGCATTTGTGCTTGGAAACAACCACAGGATAACAACGTCACTCTTTGACGCAGCAGCAACGATCACTGTTACACTTGCCAATGAATTTGCAGAGGCAGACACTGATATTTATCTGTCCTCTCTGTTTTATCTTGCGCTGGTGCTATTTGTCATGAGCTTCATCACCCTTGCCGCAGCAAAGTTCTTTCTCCTCAAGGCAGAGAGGAAATATTCGAGATGAAAAGACAAAAACATAACCACTCCTCACCTCCCCTTAATTTAAGGGGAGGAATAAAACCCCCTCTTAAGTTAAGAGCCAACAGTAGGTGCCTTAAGCAGGGGTTGGGGGTGTTATGTTGCCTGGCTTTTTGAAGGGTAGCATGACAAGAGAACAATTTCGAAAGGCTGAAGGATTCACAGCTCTTGTGTTGAGCACTCTCGCTGCATTGCTGGGTCTTTTTTGGCTCGTATTTATCCTCGGCGATGTGCTTGTGCATGGGATAAAGGCTTTAAATTTAAGTTTGTTCGTTAATGACCCGGTGCCCCCCGGAGTTGACGGAGGGGGCCTGAGGAACGCTTTTGTCGGGCAACTGATTATCACTATCTGCGCAACATTAATAGGAGTGCCGATTGGGGTGCTTGGCGGAACATTCCTGGCCGAATACGCACGCGGAACCAAGACAGCGCGGCTTATCAGCATACTTGCGGACATCATGGTCAGTGTGCCTTCAATTGTTATCGGCACGTTTATTTATGCCATTCTTGTCAGGCCGATCGGGCATTTTAACGGATGGGCAGGCGCTATTGCCCTTGCCATAATAATGGTCCCTGTTGTCCTGAGGACAACCGAGAACATGCTTTCACTTGTGCCATGGACCTTGAGAGAGGCTGCTTTCGCCCTCGGGGCTCCTTACTATAAAGTGATTACACAGGTTGTCTATCGCGGAGCTGCAACAGGGATCCTGACAGGCATTCTCCTGTCGATCGCAAGAGTAGCAGGCGAAACTGCGCCGCTTTTGTTTACCTCGTTTAATAACTCCTTCTTTTCTTTAAATATGAATCAGCCGATATCTTCCCTGACAGTGACCATATTCCAGTATGCCATGGGGCCGTATGACAACTGGCATGAACAGGCCTGGGCAGCAGCATTTGTTATTACAATATTTATACTCATTCTTACAATTACCGGAAGGCTTATAATCAGATGGAGGTACAGATAGTGCTTGAGCAGATAGAACTGAGAGTAAAAGGACTGAATTTCTATTATTCTGGGGGAATTCATGCTTTGAAGCAGATCAACCTTCAGATCCACAGCAATCAAGTAACGGCCCTGATCGGTCCGTCCGGCTGCGGCAAGACGACCCTGCTGAGGTGTTTCAACAGGATGCATGACCTGTATCCTGGTAACCGGTACGAGGGCGCGATCCATTTTGTGAAAGACGATATTCTCAGTCCAGATGTGGATTTGATCAGTCTCAGAAGCCGTATTGGGATGGTCTTCCAGAAACCAACACCATTTCCGATGAGTATATTTGACAATATCGCTTATGGTTTAAAACTGAAAGGAACCAAAAAACGGGCAGATTTGTCTGAGCTGGTCGAAAAGGCACTGCACCATGCGGCCCTCTGGGATGAGGTGAAGGACAAGCTTAATGCAAGCGCCTATGACCTTTCAGGAGGACAGCAGCAGAGGCTTGTTATAGCAAGAGCCTTAGCTGTTAAGCCTGAGGTGCTGCTCTTTGATGAGCCCACATCAGCGCTTGATCCGATATCTACAGCAAAGATAGAAGAACTTATGGAAAAACTGAAAAAAGAGATAACAATTATAATAGTTACTCATAATATGCAGCAGGCAGCGAGGATATCTGACCGGACCGGCTTCATGATGCTCGGTGAACTTATAGAGTTTGACAGGACAGATAAAATATTTACTGCGCCTTCTGAGAAATTGACTGAAGACTATGTAACAGGGAGGTTCGGCTAATGAGTATTTTTGATGATGAACTGCAGCAGCTAAAGGAAAAGATCCTTAAAATGGGGTCCATGGTCGAAGAGGCTATTAAAAACTCAGTCCAGTCGCTTGTTGAAAGGGACAATGCCCTTGCCATAAAGGTAATTGACGGTGACAGGGTGGTGAATACTCTGGATGTTGAGATAGACGAGGAATCAATACGGCTTATTGCACTGCGCCAGCCAAAGGCAAAAGACCTCAGGTTCATAACAATGGCAATGAAGATAACTACTGACCTCGAAAGAATGGGAGACATGGCGGTGAATATTGCGGAACGTGCCCTGGAATTGAATGAAGAGCCTCTCCTGAAACCATATATCGATATTCCGAAAATGAGGGAAATTGCACAGGGCATGACAAGAGATGCGCTCGACTCATTTGTCAGGAAAGATAAGAAGCTTGCGATGGATGTGATCATGCGGGACGATGAAGTTGATAAACTCAAGCATGCTGTGCTGCATGAACTTGCCTTTTTTATGGTCAAGGACCCCACAACAGTAACACGTGCGATGAAGATAAGCTTTGTCGCGCAGTATCTGGAACGTATTGCAGACCATGCAACAAATATCGCTGAAATGGTCATCTACCTTATCGACGGCAAGATAATCAGGCATATGGCGTTGCCGCATGAAAATTGACTACTGCTTCTGATGTGTGATACATTTATGTAATACAATGTAAAAACAGGGAGGATTTATGCCGGTAAGCGTAAGGCTGGATAGACAGACAGAAGAACTCCTCAAAAAGGCATCTCAGGCAATGGGCACCTCAAAAAGTGCGGTCGTGAAGCAATCGATCAGGCAATTCTGCGCTCCTTTGGCGGAGGCTCATAAAAAGGATTTTTCTGAAACGATTAAAACCCTCATAAAGGACCATCCCGGAAGCGGGAAGGGCGATCTTGCTATCCGGTCCAAAGAGATACTGCGCGAACGTTTAGGGAAAAAACGTTGATCTTGATCGACACCGGGCCTCTTGTTGCCCTTTTTGACAAGAGTGACAACTATCATGCTGCCTGTCATGCAGCTCTTAAGACTGTGACCCAGCCGCTTATTACAACAACTCCTGTCCTGACAGAGGCCTTATATCTTCTGAACTTCTCCTGGAATGTTCAGGACGACCTGTGGGAATTTATAACTGGAAGCGGACTTCAGGTGTATGATCTCAACTCCGGGATGCTTAAGGCATGCCGCGAACTGATGAGAAAGTACCATGACCTGCCCATGGACCTCGCTGATGCCTCTCTTGTTGTGCTGGCAGAGGCCAAAGATATGGCAGTGATCTTTACCCTTGACCATAAAGATTTCAGGAGCTACCGGACAAAAAAGAACAAACCCTTCAAGCTCCTTCCACACAAACTGTAAGAAAAAATTACTGATTTGAAAGTTTCTGGCAAATATCCCATGTTATTTTACAGGATTAACTTT
>MHDW01000144.1:0-1851 GCA_001803645.1 Nitrospirae bacterium GWC2_42_7
ATCCTGAAAAACTATAAGTATGACTACAGATTGATCATAAGATTAAAGGAGATCTCGGATTGAGCATTAAAAAAGAAGTTGAAAAGAACATGATAGCTTTTGAATCTTCTGATGACAAGGTATTGACTGCCCATTTTAAATTCCCTCCGGATTTTCTTGGTTTTCAGGGGCATTTTCCTTTAGAAAAAGTCTTGCCGGGTGTCTGCCAGATACAGTGTGTTTCCTCAATGATAGAGCGATTTATCGGAAAGCCTGTCTTGCTTAAAGAGATAGTATCTGCAAAATTTTTTGCGCCTGTTTTGCCTTCTGAAGAGATTATTTGCGTCTGCCGGGGATTAAATGATTCTTATGAAGATTTTGTGGTGAAGGCCTCTGTCAGCAAAAATGGAAAGACAGTAGCAGAACTGAAGCTAAAAGGCGGAATAGGCCTGAGGGAAAAATAAGCAAATGCGACGTAGAAAGAGAAAACCATATTTCGAGACGGACGATAATGCGCCTGCTCCAATATTTGCTGAGACCCTGAGACGTGTTCATTTCAGCGAAGCTGATCCCATGGGCATTGTCTGGTACGGAAGGTACCCGCTTTACTTTGAAGAAGCTTCTGAGGCGCTGGGCAGGATATGCGGCCTCTCATATAAGGATTTCTATGAGACAGGGCTCAGGGCTCCGATAATAGAATTCCACATAGATTACTACCAGTCTTTGTATCTGGATGAGGAGTTTAAGATAAGGGCTTCTTTGATCTGGCATGAAGGAGCAAGGCTGAATACTGAATACGGCCTTTACAAGATGAACGATACTCTTGCTGCAACAGGCTATACAGTGCAGTTATTGACTGATGCAAAAACAGGTGAGGCCTGCATAGTTTCGCCTGAATTACTTGAGAGGTGTCATAACAGATGGAAAGCCGGCGAGTTCCAGCAGAGCAAATAAAGGTTGTGGCGGTTTCCTCTGGAATGGTCACGCCGTACGGTAATGGTATTGATGTTTGCTGGGAAAATATCCTTGCAGGCAGGACAGCTATTTCAAAATTAAAAAGATTTGATGCGAGCGCATTTCAATCAGAAAATGCAGGGACCATAGAGGGGCTTAAGTATCATGGGAAAAGCTCCCTGGTTGAGCAGATGCTCGTCTCATTATTCGAGAGATATAAGAGATCAATACCGGATGATGCCAGTCTTATAGTCGCCACGACAAAAGGCGAAATAGACCTTCTGGAAAAGAAGATACTGAAGGGCCAAAATAATATTCACGCAAACAGCCAGTCTGCTTTTCTCGAGAAGGTCTCTTCAATTACAGGCACAAAGGACAAAGGAATGATCATTTCAGCAGCCTGTTCCTCTGCAGCAGCAGCAGTTGCAAGGGCATCTGCGATGATAAAATGCGGAAGAACAGAATGTGTGCTTGTTATTGCATGTGACAGTGTAACTGAATTTGTCTTTTCGGGTTTTTCTTCGCTTATGGCGCTTGATAAGTTTTCTGCTAAGCCTTTTGATAAAAGCAGAAGCGGATTGAGCGTTGGAGAGGCTGCTGCATTTGTACTGCTTATGAGCGGCCCGAGGGCAGACAAAAAGAACAGGGAGATATTAGGCGAGGTGCTCGGATGGGGATTGAGCGATGATGCCAACCATATGACAGGGCCTGCACGCGGCAGCGAGGGGTTGATATTAGCATTAAGAAAAGCTCTGTTATCTGCCGGTGCTGAGGATAAAGGTGTTGGTTTCATTTCTGCCCATGGGACAGGCACGGTCTATAATGACTCGATGGAGATGAAGGCCTTTAAGTCTGTGTTCACAGATAAGAAACCTGTATATTCCATCAAAGGCGGAATAGGCCATACCATGGGCGCTT
>MHDW01000144.1:1944-5588 GCA_001803645.1 Nitrospirae bacterium GWC2_42_7
TGATATCTGATAATGCGATCGGTGTTATGACCAATGCCGGATTTGGCGGGATAAATGCTGCTTTGGTGTTGGGATGAAAACCATGGTCACAGGAAACAAAAAAAACATTGGAATAACAAAAGGACATAGTATTCTCGCTCATTCTCGGTCTTCGGCCTTAGAAGTAGATTTTTCAGATACAATCAAAAATTTCTTGAAATCCAGAGTCTGTGAAGATTTTATAATCTCCAGGTTCCAAATATTGTGTCATTGTCTGAAATGTTGGACCTTATACATTCAAGCAATTTTTTCCGTATCTGAAAAATCTTTGAATTGTGCGGGCTGGGGTTTGTATGAATACCTGCCTGCCGGCAGACAGGTCGGCAAAATAAAACCGCTCAAATACTATATCCTTTCTGCACCCTTTGAATTTAGTGAGTTAGAATGATAGGGCTTTGCGGAATAGGATGGATTAATAAAGAGGAGTATATGTGTGTAATGCAGAATAAGCGTATTCGTTATAGTGATACAACTTCTTTCGAAGGACTTTACCGGAAAGATATTTTTTCTTATCCATTTAAGAATTTTGGGCGGCTGGATAATGTTTCGAAGATGGTCTGTTATGCTGTTGCACTTGCGCTGAAAGATGCAGAAGAGCCATATTCATCTGAAAATAAAAAGAACATGGGAGTTATAGGTACGAATACTGATGGTTCTCTTGGCTCGGATATCGATTATTTTAAGGACTATCTTGTCAGCGGCAGGAAATTGTCGCGCGGCAATCTCTTTATATATACACTTCCAACCAGTCCTCTTGCTGAGGCTGCTATACACTTTGGCCTTCAGGGACCTCTGCTGTATATGACCGCAGAGAAAGCGAAGCTGTCTCTTGTTGTAAGGACTGCGGAAGATATGCTTCTGCTTGAAGAGACCCAGTCGGTTCTGGCCGGCATAAACAACAATGATGAGGCAATGTATTTTGTTTTCAAAAAGGACCATAAACCCGGAAGCCTGGTATTATGCGATATTTCGAAAGCAATGTCTGTAATAGGAAAAGAGAACAGCCTGCTTGAGATGGCAGAAGAGTTCTCAACTATAAATAAAAGGAAAGGGTTACAGTGAAAATAAAACTTATTTATCCAAAATGGCCAAAATTAAGCAGACAGACTGAGTTTCACCTCCCTCCGCATGGCCCGGTCTGTTTTGCAGCAGCAGTTCCTGACAATATAGATCTCTCTTTCTGTGATGAGAATGTTGAGGAACTTGATTTCAGCGAAAAGGTTGATCTTGTCGCCATATCCGCCATGCTTACCTGTCAGATACCGAGAGGCTGGGATATTGCTGACAGGTACAGGTCTGAAGGCACGCCTGTTATCTTCGGTGGCATCGGAACAATGCTTCATCATGAAGAGACCATGAAGCATGCTGACTCTGTTTTCCTCGGTGAAGCAGAGGGCCGTTTTGGAGAGGTCATATCAGATCTGCAGAACGGAAAATTAAAGAAGGTCTATAACTATGTTTTGGATTTTCCTGATACAAAGCTGATAGGGCCGGCCAGAAGAAGCATACTTAACAGGGAACTATATAACTATCGTGGTGTGCAGATGGTTGATCTTATTCATGCCTCAAGAGGCTGCAGGTTCAATTGTTTCCCATGCTGTACCCCATTCCTGGGAGGCAGGCAGTTCAGGCCTCGGAATATACAGTCAGTAGTAGAAGAGCTCAAAGGTATAAATAACAACCGCCTTTTCTTTGTAGACAATTCAATGGCGCAGGATGATAACTGGGAGAAGGAGTTGTTCAGCGCTCTGATACCTCTCAAGAAAAAATGGATATCTCATCCTATAAAAGATGATGATGAGATATTGGATCTGGCGGCAAAGGCCGGCTGTTGGTATGTATACCAGGCGATATTTGACACGTCTGACTATATACGAAAAAGAGTCAAGAGACTGCAGGAGCGCGGTATAGGGGTTGAGGGAACGATAATCCTCGGCATGGATGATCACGATGAAGATTATATTAAAAGGCTTGTTGATTTTCTTCTTGAGATAAACCTCGATCTTGCCGAGTTCACCATACTGACCCCTTTCCCGCATACTCCGATAAGGGCAACACTCGAAGAAGAGAATAGAATTATTCACAATGACTGGGTCCATTATACAGGCGGAGAAGTGGTCTTCAAGCCTGCGCTGATGAGTGCAGATAAACTGCAGGAGATGTATTATTATGCCTGGAACACCTTTTACAAAGACTGCAGTCAGGAAGTAAGGATGGCACAGCTTTTTCTGAAGGTGCTCGAAAAGGAAAAGGCAGAAGGCACATATCAGCGGACGAGACTCAGGGGAGATGGCTGGAAGGGGATCAAAAAAGGAGAGCGGTCCAAATGAAGATACTCCTGATATCATCTAATATCACGATGTCTCCATATCCGCTTTATCCTCTTGGACTGAGCATGATAGCCTCTGCGTTGGCAGGCGCAGGCCATGAAGTGCGCCAGTTTGATTTCCTTCAGCAGAACAACTCCCTTGATGCCCTTGCGCAGGAGATCAGGGAATTCGGCCCCGGACTCATAGGCATCTCGGTCAGGAATATCGATAACGTTAATTTCATGAATGAGCAGTACTACATAGAAACCGTTAAGGACATTGTCAAAAGGGCAAAGGAAGTTTCTGAGGCAAAGGTCATACTCGGAGGAGCCGGTTTTTCTCTTGTTCCTGATCTGATATTAAAGGAAACAGGCGCGGACTACGGTATCGTTGGAGAAGGTGAAAGGCTGGCAATAAATTTTGCTGATAATGCTGTTGAGGGGGTCTATCCTGAGGAAAGACTGATAGGCCCGGAGATAAGGCTTACAGGCGCAGAGATCGTTACAGCCAGGTATGACGACGAGCTGATGAAGTATTATCTTCATAGCGGAAATATAGCCTCGATACAGACAAAACGCGGATGTTCGCAAAAATGTGTTTACTGTTCCTATCCTGTTCTGGAAGGCGCCAATATCCGCAAAAGAGACCCGCGTCTGGTTGTCGATGATATTGAACTTCTCAGGGACAAACATAAAGCAAAATATATTTTCTTTATAGACTCAGTATTCAATGACGCAGAAGGGGCGTATCTGGATGTGATAGAGGAGATGAGAAAGAGAAAGGTAAATGTTCCCTGGACAGGATTTTTTAAACCCGAAGGATTGAATGATGAGATCGTCGGGCTGATGAAATCTACCGGCCTTATTGCTGTTGAGATAGGTTCTGATGCTGCAAGTGATATTACCCTGCGCAAACTCGGCAAGAAATTTTCTTTTCAGGATATTGTAGAATGCAATGATCTGTTCACCAGATTCGAAATAGCAACGTCACATTATTTTATGTTCGGCGGCCCTGGCGAAACCAAAGAGACCGTACTTGAGGGCATTGAGAATATTAAGAACCTGAAAAAATGTGTTGCGTTCATATTCATGGGTATAAGGATCCTGCCTAATACATTGCTCGCCAAAATAGCATTGAAGGAGAATGTCCTCTCTCCTGACAACGGGATGATGAAACCGGTTTACTACCTCTCTCCGCTGATCGACAGAAAGTGGCTCGAAGATACTCTGACCGAGGCCTTTTCAAATGTCAGACATTGTATTTTCCCCCCTGATGCTGTGGACAGCAGCCTTAGAA
>MHDW01000144.1:5601-6878 GCA_001803645.1 Nitrospirae bacterium GWC2_42_7
AAAGGGAGCGGCGTGTCTCAGGTAAATAGTATAGTGAGTCCAACGCTTCTTTACTCATGTCATTGCGAGGAGAGAAACGACGAAGCAATCTCAGCTGCTAAAAACAAGATTGCTTCGCTTCGCTCGCAATGACAGGGAATTTATGACGCACTTCACTAGTATAACAGACAGCATCTGGTGTGTTATTCCTGTTTATAACAATAGCGCTACAGTAAAGGATGTGGTCCTAGGCTGCTCCTCGATCCTGAAAAATGTTTTAGTTGTAGATGACGGCAGTACGGATGCTGATGTATCAATGCTGCTTGAAGGCCTTGATGTTGTTGTCCTGAAACACGGAAAGAATCAGGGCAAGGGACGAGCCATATTGACAGCTGCGGAATATGTAGATTTTCACGGCGGGGAATACATGATAACTATAGATGGAGACGGTCAGCATAATCCTGCTGATCTTAAAAAATTCTTTCCGCTTATTCATGAAGATGATGCCTGCATTATTATCGGCAGCAGGGATTTCAACACTGAAAACGTCCCTAAAAAAAGCCGGTTTGGAAGAAGCTTTGCAAACTTCTGGCTCCGTATTGAAACCGGAGTTTATATGGATGATTGTCAGAGCGGGTTTCGTTCTTATACTGTCCAATATCTCAGACAGCTGAAATTCAACGGCTCACACTATGATTTTGAAGCAGAGGTATTGGCCAAGGCTGTATGGGCAGGATTAAGACTGAGAACTGTGCCTATAGATGTTTACTATCCCAAACCTGAAGAAAGAGTATCGAGTTTCAGGCCTTTACTGGACAATATGCGCCTTACACATGCCCATGGCATGCTGGTCGCAAGACGGCTTTCCCCTTTACCTCATAAGAAGCTTGTTGTTAATAGAGAGACTGAAATGTCGCTGCTGCGCCATCCCGGGGAATTCATAAAAAGATTATTAAAGGAAAACGCTACGCCGGGGGGGCTGGCCTCTGCTGCTGCTGTAGGTGTTTTTTTGGGAGTGCTGCCTATCTTTTTTCTCCATTCAGTCGTAATCCTGTATGTGGCCTCCCTGTTAAAACTTAATAAAGTTGTTGCATTTAATGCACAGCATATCGCTATGCCCCCCTTTGTCCCTGCTCTCTGCATTGAGGTCGGGTTTTTCCTTCGTTGGGGACATTGGCTTTCAAATATATCCTTCGAGACAGTTTTTAAGCAGTTCTCAGACAGGCTTTTAGAATGGTTTCTTGGATCGTTGATAGTGGCGCCGCTTGCTTCGATAATTGTAGGCGGTACTGTATATT
>MHDW01000144.1:6888-9978 GCA_001803645.1 Nitrospirae bacterium GWC2_42_7
TGTTTTTCAGAGATCAACGGCAGTGATGAGTGATGAGTAAAGAAGAACATACGAAAAAAAGGGGAAACAGGCTTGGGCTTGCGATCTTCAGGGCTTCTCTGAAAATTTTTGGCCTATCCGGTACATACGGACTGTTGTACTTTGTTTGTCTTTATTACCTGGCCTTCGACAGGATTGCTGTGGCTTCCAGCATGGCCTATATCAGAAGACGTTTCAAGAAACAAAGTTATTTAAGAAGACTTATTGGGGTTTACCGTATATTTATCAACCAGGGTAAGAATCTTATAGACCGGTATTACCTTATCTCAGGTCTGGGCGGGTTTGACATCGAACTTTCAGGATATGATAAACTAAATTCTCTTTTAGGCGAGAACCATAAGGGCGTCATACTGCTTACAGCTCATGTGGGTAACTGGCAGGTAGCGATGACAGCTCTCGAAAAATTGGGCAGGACCGTCTATTTACTGATGAGACCTGAAGATAACGCAGCAGTTAAGGAGGCTCTCAATATTGATAATGAAAGCCGAAGGATCAGGATCATATCTCCTGAGAGTTATCTCGGAGGAGTTGTTGAGATCATGAATGCAATTAACAGCGGCAGTATAGTGTCCATCATGGGAGATCGCAGTTATGGTCAAAATTCTTTTGAGGCGAAGCTTCTGGGAGACAGGGTGAGACTTCCCTACGGGGCTTTCACCATTGCTGCAGCAGCGCAATGCCCTGTGGTTGTTTTGTTGTCAGCAAAACTCTCTGAAAAAAAATATGTTGTGGATGTGTCTCAAATTATTGAACCTGTTCAGGGTCCTAAAGCAGAAAAACAGGAGAAGATAAAGGGCTCTGTTCAGGAGTTTGCCGGCATGCTCGATAATTATGCGGCTCAGTACCCGTTTCAATGGTTTGTTTTTGGCGATATATGGGAAGGGAATAACTGATTAGATTGAAATATCATATATAAGAGGTGTGGGAATGCAAGAAAGTAAAGCAGAAGCATTGGCAAAGTTAAGGAAAGATTTAAAGGAGATGCTTGTAAAGGATTTGTCTCTCGAGGACGTCAACCCTGAAGACATTAAGGATGACGAAATTCTCTTCGGAGAAGGATTGGGGCTTGATTCTCTTGATGCTGTTGAGATCGTTGTGCTTTTGCAGCGTAATTTCGGCCTGGAGATCAAGGACATGAATAAGGGAAAGGAAGTATTTTATTCCATAGATACGCTCGCAAATTATGTCTATGAGAATACAAAGTCCGAGACTTAATCCGGATAATTCATAAGACATGATAATGCAGACAGGACATAGTATTTTCGCTCATTCTCGCTGCGCTCCGAGGAATTTCACCTCATTTTCCCCATATTGAGACTGTCTGAATATCGGCGAAATAAAACCGCTCAAATACAATATCCTGTCAGTGCCCCGCTATCTGCGGAAAGAATGTGAACGAGGAAGAATGAAGTGAGAAAACTTATTGTAGTTGTCATAGCTGTTTTGTTTATATCATCATGCAGCGCCATTGTCAAAAAGGATTCTTCTTTGGACAACGGGCTGGTTCCTTTACTCACCTTTGTTTTTGACGACGGGAATGATACTGATTATCTGGTCGCAAGAGAGATATTTAAACAACATCAAGCAACAGCATCTTTTGCAATTACTACAGGCTGGATTGGGGAAAAGGATTATCTGACTGCATCGCAACTTTTAGAACTTCAAAAAGACGGTTTTGAGATAATGAGTCATACTGTATCGCATCCAAATTTAAAAAGTCTGGATGAAAAACAGATAGAACATGAATTGTCTTCCTCGAAAAAAACACTCGAAGCCATGGGTGTCAGGGTCAAAAATCTGGTTTACCCTTATAACAAGAACAACAGTCTTGTCAGAGAAGTGGCTGCAAAACACTACAGATCTGCAAGGGGAGGACGGCGCATGATGAATCCTGCTCAACCTGAACAATATGAGTTAAAATCTTATCCTGCCAACCACAATGTAAATAAGATAAAGTCCCTTATAGACAGGGCAAACTCAGAAAATAAATGGCTCATCCTCTATTATCATAATCTTGATATTAAAGTAAGAGTCTCTCCAGATAACACCGGAACATTTCTTAAAGGAGAAGAACTATTATTCAGCCATTCTGGAGCGAGAGGCAGATATAGCAAAGAGCTTTTCTCATGGCTCTATTTTTTGCCTGTCGCAGGAACACCTCAAGCAGGGGATACTATTATCGGGCAAACAAGCAAGGCAACCTGCCGTCTTGATGAGATAATATATAATGACAAGGTAGATATCGGCGGGCTTATTGAATACACTCATTCGAGATATCCTGATATGAAGATAGTAACAATAGATCAGGGGCTGGATATATATAAAGTGAGGAGTGAGGAGTGAGGAGTAAGGAGTAAGGAGTAAGACTATTTTCTATTCAAAAAATAGCTTTATATTTTACGTCATTCCTGCGAAGGCAGGAATCCAGACAAAACAAAGACTGGATTCTGCATCAAGTGCGGAATGACAGGAGAACAAATATACAGATATGCTAGTGATATTAAACTAATATGAGAAGCACGAGAATTCTTGTTACAGGCCTTGGAGTAATATCTGCAGCAGGAACAGGTGTTTCGGCGACACTTGATTCATTCAGACAAAGGCAAAGAAATGCACGGTCTGTCTCTGTCTTTAAAACTGCTTTGAGTTCTCCTGTCTTTGAAGTAAAACAAATACCGGATGAATTTATAATCGAGAAGAACAGGACGCTGAGTCTGGCGCTTTATGCAGTTGATGCAGCGCTTAAAGATGCAGCTCTCGGAGATCTTGCCGGGCTTCGTGTGGGTGTTTGTATAGGCACAACAGTCGCAAGCCAGCTTAATGATCTTGAATTCTACAAATCTTATCGCGATACCGGCGATGCTCCGATGGAAGTGATCGGGAGATTTTTAAAGAGTAATGTTTCGGAGTTTATCGCACGGAAGATCAAGGCAGGAGGGCCTGTGCTGACTGTTGTCAATGCCTGTTCCTCAGGGACCGACGCTATTGGCACTGCCTTATCATGGCTTAAGAACGGCCTTTGCGATATAGCTGTTGCAGGCGGAGCAGATG
>MHDW01000144.1:10009-11078 GCA_001803645.1 Nitrospirae bacterium GWC2_42_7
AGACCGCAAGGGGCTGAATCTCGGTGAAGGGGCAGGCATACTGATAATGGAGACAACAGATTCTGCAAAAGCCAGAGGCATATCTTCAGATATCAGCATTATGGGTTATGGAGCAGCAGCTGATGCATATCATCTTACTGCTCCGAGGCCTGATGGTGCAGGGCTTGAGGCCTCTATAAATAAAGCTATGGCAGAAGCCGGAGTAAAACCCTCTGACGTGAGTTTTGTAAATGCCCATGGCACAGGAACAACAGACAATGATCTGGTTGAAGGCAAAGTGCTTGGAAGGATATTCGGGGATGATATTAAATTTTTATCGACTAAGGGATTCACAGGTCATACTCTTGGAGCAGCAGGAGGGCTTGAGGCAGCCTTTACAGCAGCAGCATTGAGAGAAGGCTGGATACCTGCAAGTGCTGGTTTTAAAAATAAAGACGATGCAATACCGGTGGTACCTGTAATGGAAGAGACAAAGATTAATGGCAGGTTCGCACTCTCAACATCCCTTGCCTTTGGCGGAAATAACGCAGCGCTTTTATTGGGGAGATTGTAGAGATGAACATCCTTGGCATTGGCATATTATTCAGCATATTCATCATGACAAAAAATGTTGGGACGAATAGCAGTGAGAAACAGAATGATAGAATATAATCGCAGGATAATAAATGTAGGGGCGAACGGCGTTCGCCCGTTTGTGGTATTTGACCATGAATAATAAAAATGAAATATAATCCTGAAATACATAAACGACAATCTATCCGATTGAAGGAATATGATTATGCATGTAACAGAGCATATTTTATAACAATCTGCACATTTAAAAAGGAATGTATCTTTGGAGACATTTATAATGGGAAAATGTCTCTTAAGCAAAATGGAAATATAGCATATGAAGAATGGATTCAAACTGAAAAAATAAGGCATGAAATCAAATTGGACGAATTTATCGTAATGCCGAACCATATCCACGGGATAATTTTTATTGATCAGACAGATAATACAAAAAACATGGGCGAACGCCGCCTGCCTGCCGGTAGGCAAGGTTCACCCCTACGAATGAGGACACAAT
>MHDW01000145.1:0-4324 GCA_001803645.1 Nitrospirae bacterium GWC2_42_7
GAACAAGAATAAGCGCAAGGATCAGCGCAACAGAAAAATAAGAGATAAAATAATATATCACCCTTACATTCGTGGTCATTTTTGTCTATTGCAAATCATTTGTTTGTTGGTTGAAGTTTTTCGAGCTTTGCCCTGGCCTGTTTGTTCCTTGGGTCAATAAACAAAGCCTTCTGATATTCTTCCATCGCCATATTTTTATTTCCCATTTTCTCATATAGATCTGCGCCTGCCATCCTAAGCCCTGCATCTTCAGGAAACAGTTCAATCCCCGTTTTCATAACATTCAAAGCCTCATCATAAAGATCTTTCTTCATATAATACCGGAAAATCTCATAAAAATATGAAATATTAAGTTCCTTTTCTTTTTTCAGAAGGTCTACGGCTTCTCTATAGACATCTCCTGCCATTTCCTCATTCCCGGTCTTTTCCAGATATCCTGCAAACTGGAGATAAGGACGGAGCAACCCAGGTAAGGCTTCTTTTATCTTACTGTCAGGGAGTCCATGCAGTACCATCAAAGCTATATACGTCCTTGCTTTATCAGGCTCCATCGAAATCCCTGACTTTATATATCCGATACCTTTCTCTGTCTCCCCTCTGGCAAAAAGCCATGAAGCATATACCCTGTATCTTAAAGGATCCGAGATATCTGACCTAATTCCTGACTGCAATAATCTGTCAGCAGGGGCGAACTGTCCAAGATCAGAATATATAAGGCCGAGTTTCTGTACGTACTCTCCATTAACAGGGCTTAATTGAACAGCTTTGTTGTATTGAACTGCGGCCTGCTCCATATTTTTTCTGCGCTTCTCAATATTTGCAATAGCATAATGATATTTTGGCTCAAACGGGTCAAACAATGCTGCTGTTCTCACTTTATTTCCGGCAATATTCAGGCCTTCTGCTGAAGAGAAATACCAGGAGCCCATGAGGATTCCTGAATTAAATACCACACATGCAAACAGTATTACACCTGTCAATATACTGAATTGTTTTGCCGGTATTTTCATCGCTTTAAGATGTGTTTTATTATGACTAATGCGGTCATTAGTAAAACCACATACTTCACCCTCCCCTTCATCCCCTCCCCTCAAGGGAGGCGAAATATAACAACCCTCTCCCCTGGAGGGAGAGGGCGAGCCTGCCTGTCCGGTAGGCAGGGGTGAGGGGGCCTTACTTATGAACTCCTTAGTATCACGCAATCTCGTATTGGCAGAAGAAACAACCAGCCCTGCAAGGAAGAAAAAGAAAAGTCCGTTGGCCCCGATATGCAGGTTAAAATCAAAGAGGCTATGTGCAAGCATATAAATTATACCTGTGACACTGCCTATATACAGGTAAAGAGCATAGGTGTTATTTCTTCTCCTGAAACTCATGTAAGATCTCATGAAAACTTCAGACAGGAACCATACAGCGAGTAAAAAAGCGATGACCCCGCCATCAGTAAAAAGCTCTGTATAATCATTATGGGCATGGTCAACAAAATTTCCTGCTGGTATCGTCCTGTACATTTTATAGATATCACTGAAACTCCCGAAACCGGTTCCTGTGAAAAAAAAGTCTTTTATGATATTGGAGCTGTCTTTGAATATATTTATTCTTAGATCAGCCAGGTCCCCCTGCTCATTTATTGTGGAACCGAATTTCTTGAAAATCGGCTCCCATCCAAACCAGCTCACAAACAGCAGGACAAGAAAAATTATCAGAATTATTATCACGCCCCTCTTCCGTTTCAAGGGACTGAATCTGAGCAGAATTCCGAAAAGGACCATCGAAGCACTCAGGCTTATTATCGCACCCCTTGAGATCGACAGGAACATCGTTGTAGCTATTAAGACAGCAGAAAAGCCCAGCACAATATGGATATTTGTCTTGTGCTGATCAAAAAATTCTACTATTCTTTCACGGAAAGAGTTATCTGTTATCTTTGGTTTGTGATAAAGGAACTGACTGAGAACCAGAGGGAATAACATACCCATAAGTCCTGCATAATGGTTATGGTTTACATAAGGCCCAAAAGGTGCGCCACCCTTAGTCAGTTCCCTGACCCAGTAGATCTTATTGTTTGAGAGAATAAACTGCAATATCCCGAAAAAAGACATAAATGCTGCAAAATAAATGACAACTGTTATAGTCTTTTTTAAAAGCTCTTTTTTGGTTAACAATTGTACTGTGACTATATAAAAGGCAGCATAAGCAGCAATTCGAAAGAACTCCATTAAAGTAGCCTTTTTGTTAATGGTCAAAGATATCCAGTTTAATTGTTCAAACGCACCCACTGTCTCTTTCTGGATCTGATATCTTTCAGGAGAAATAAGTGCTACAAATGCCGAAGGCAAAGGAACAAGCTGAAACAGAATATAACCCAGTAAAAACAGAAGTGGAATGATCCCGGGCATGTTATAAAAAACAGGTTCTTTACTGGAGGCGGTCTTAAGAAAAAAAAGAAAAAGCGCAGCTATGGATAAACTCTCCATAAAGGTATATGACCACGGCTCAACAGTGCCGAAGGCAAGCGGAGAGAATATCAGGACAAATAGAAATATCCTGAAAATTATTTTAGATCTTATAATTTTATTATTTTTCAAATATTCCGTCATTAACTAAAGCTGGTCAACAAGTCGGGAGTCAATAAGACAGTCAACGAGTCGAGAGTCGAAAAGAGAGTCAAAAAGTCCTCTTGACTCCCGACTGTCACTTGTCCTTTTGACTCTCTCTTTCGCCTATTTTTTGTCAGTGACTATTTGTCGACTCTCTGACTCTCGACTATTCGACTGTCTCTAACTTTATCTGAAGGGATTAATCACTTCAAGGCCATGATAGTCAAAATCACGGGCATTGCGTGTAACCAAACGAAGTTCATGATGCAGGGCTGTCGCAGCCAGAAGACTGTCGATCGTCGGAAGAGGTCTACCTGCCTCTGCAATCAGGCGTCCCCACCGGTCAGCCACTGCGAGGTCCACAGTCAGCACCCGGCCCTCAAACCATGCCGGAAGTTCGTGCTCCAGCCAAAGGCGCAGCTTCTCGCGGCGTCTCTGATCACTGAGAGATTCGATACCCTTGCGAATCTCTCCAAACGTCAATACACTTATAAAGAGCGCTTCCCCAGGGACCTGATCGAGCCATGTGACAACCGATCTGTTGGGGTTTTTCCTTATCGTCTCAGATAGAATGTTGGTGTCAAGCAGGTAGCTCATACGATGTCAGCCTCACGTGTATGCGTCTGCTTGCGCTTAAGGTCCAGGTCTACGCCGCAGAGCGGCGACCGGCGCATAAACTCAACCAGGCTTCCCAGCGGATGCTTCAGCCGTTCATACTCCTTGCTCGAAATAACTACTGCCGTTGGAGACCCGTGGACTGTAATGCTCTGAGGACCTTCCTTTTTTGCTCTCTTGATGACCTCGCTCAAGCGGGCCTTTGCTTCCTGCAGCTGCCATGTGCTCATAACTACCTCCTCAACCTAGTCTGTCTGGTCAGATTATTATAGCAAAAGATAGTCAGTAAGTCCAAAGTCAACAGTCAACGAGTCGAGAGTCATAAGACAGTCAGCAAGTCCAAAGTCAAACAACAAACAACAGTCAACGAGTCGAGAGTCAATAAGACAGTCAAACAACAGTCAACAGTCAACACAAACAACGAGTCAACGAGTCAACGAGTCAACGAGTCGAGAGTCAATAAGACAGTCAAAAAGTCGTCCGACTTCGACTGTCCTTCGACTCCCGACTGTTTCTCGCCTCTCGACTGTTTCTCGCCTCTCGACTCTCGACTGTCTCATTTGGTTGGCTTTCGGAGATATTTCATGAAAGCAGTAAGAAGCCGGCTTGCCTCATCAGCCAATAAATACACTGAATCAAAAGAACCTCTTTCGATATACTTAAGATCGAGGGCAACATAAAGCTGACTCTGCACTTCCGCTATCGAGCCGCTGGCAATATTCAGGAAATTTGACATCTCCTTGTCACTATTGCGACCAAAACCCTCGGCAATGTTTGACATGGCGGAAACCGCCGCCCTGCGAATCTGTTCCCTAAGTCCAAAGTCTTTTTTGAAGTTTTCTGAGACATTTGTAAGTCTGTATATCTCTACGACCAGTTCCCTTGCTTTCTGCCAGGCAATAATATCTTCAAACCTCTGTATTTTCATTTTTTAGCTTGTCCCTTGTTTTCGACTGGTTCTTGTCATTGACTATCTGACTGTCTCTCGACTCCCGACTCTTTGACTGTTCTCTTTCGACTCTCGACTGTTTCTTGTCTTTCGACTTTCTCACAACCAATAATATCGGATTTAAAAAATAATAGAGATAAACCAGTTTTGATTTCGCAGG
>MHDW01000145.1:4396-4998 GCA_001803645.1 Nitrospirae bacterium GWC2_42_7
GTGCACTCTTGTCACCTCAGCGAACATACTCCTAAGAGTGTAATCCCTGATAAAAATATATCCTGCAACTTTCTTTTTGATGACCTGATCCGGCACTTCAGTTCCGAACATCTCGTGCAAAAGCTTCAGGGTGAAAAGCGTCACCCTCCTCATCCTGAGGTTTTTTGCAAGGGAAATTAGCCGTCCCCAGTCTATCTCTTCACGATAACGGTAAATAAGTCCGTTGACAAAGGTGAAGAACCTGAGGGGGCTGAAACCGCGCGCAAAGAGGCGGAAAATTCCATACATCATGTATTTTTCAGGAGAAGGGGAAGTGATGGTCATGCCTTCATACTGAACGCTTCTTGCATCCGTCCACCAGATTTCAGGGTCTGTCCTGAAGTATCTGTAGACCAGGTTCCAGTGGACCTCAAGGATATAGAGTCCGTTACCGAACCTCAGATGGTACGTGCTCTGCATAATCTCTTTTTCCGGGATATTCTCTTCCAATGTATAGCCAATCCCATTCAGAGCATCCTTCACCTTCCCCATATTTAAAAGTTTAACGAGTATATCAATGTCGCTTGTCGGGTAGATACCTATGTCGCTGAATATAATGTCAG
>MHDW01000145.1:5060-5741 GCA_001803645.1 Nitrospirae bacterium GWC2_42_7
GCAGGTTCGCATGGTAAGCTGTTCTCAACCTGGAGAGAAAATCCGCAGAAATTCCTTCGGCCTTCTCGAGCTTCCTAAACAGTAAAGGGCGCACTTGGGCGATATCTGCAAGCCGTACGACCTCCTCGTAGTCCAAACCCTCAAGCACATGTATGGGAGTTGAAGATGCTTCAGACTGAAAGCCCGCCAGATCTAAAACAAATGCTTCTTCAGGTTTAAGTATATTCACAGGTTGTTTCAGCATTTTTTGCACCCTGCATAGGGAGGATTTTTGTGAGTGGGTTTTATGGGGTATTCAGAAGGATTTTTACAACTCTGGAAGCGGTTTTGCCGTCCCAGAGCTCAGGCACCCTGCCCTGTTTCTTATTGCCATGCTTGAAGTCAGCATAGGCATCGAGAATTCCTTTGCCGGTTGTCCCTACAAGGACATTCGTGCCTTCCTCAATTGTTATCGGTCTTTCTGTGTTTTCACGTATCGTAAAGCAGGGAATACCAAGAGCAGTTGTCTCTTCCTGGAGGCCGCCGCTGTCGGTGAGCACAAGCACAGCATCTTTCCAGAGGGAGAGAAAATCAAGATAGGATTGGGGCGGCATGGTTGTTATGTTTGCCCCCTCAATAACCCGGCTTAATCCGAAGGATTCGATATTTTTTTGAGTTCTCGGATGGATTGGAAAATATATG
>MHDW01000145.1:5758-8117 GCA_001803645.1 Nitrospirae bacterium GWC2_42_7
CGCTAAGGGTCTCCGGTTTGTCAACGTTTGAGGGCCGGTGAAGGGTAACGACAGCATAAGCCTCGCTTGACGGCTTGCCAGCTTGACGGCTTGCCAGCTTTCTTAAGCTGTAATGCAGCGTATCGATCATGATATTGCCGACGTGGTGTATCCTGCCGAAATCTTTTCCTTCTTTTTTAAGGTTTTCGATGCCGCTCGGCTCAGAAACCAGGAGAAGATCAGATATTGAATCAGTTGCGATCCTGTTGATCTCCTCGGGCATAGTCATATCTCCGCTTCTCAGCCCTGCCTCGACATGCGCCACTCTTATATTCAGTTTCTTGGCGGTGATAGAACAGGCAAGCGTTGAATTCACATCTCCTACTACTACGACAAGATCAGGAGTTTCGGCTTTACAAACCTTCTCGAACTCGACCATGATGCTTGCAGTCTGTTCAGCATGAGAGCCTGACCCAACATTCAGGAAATAGTCCGGCTCAGGGATATCGAAGTCCTCAAAAAAGACCTTCGACATATCATAGTCATAATGCTGGCCGGTATGAACAATCTTCCAGCTTAACTTATAGCTGATAGCGCCTTGTTTGTTACTCTTTGCTCCATGCTCCATGCTCCTTGCTTCCAATTCATGCACCAGCGGTGCGATCTTCATAAAGTTCGGACGGGCACCTGCAACAAGAAGTATCTTCATTTTTTGTAAAAAATCAGCTCCTTAAGAAATGAGATACCATAACGTGCAATGAGCCGGGCGCGGCTCATGTCATAAATGCTTCTGTACAACCATTCGAGACCTAATCTCTGAATACTGGCGGGCGTTCTTTTTTTAGTGCCTGCCCAGATATCAACAGCACCGCCAACAGTAAGGCAGAAACGGATGTCAATCTTTTCCAGATGATCAGCAACAAAATACTCCTTTTGGGGAAGACCAAGCGCAAGTAAAAGAACATCGACCGATGACCGATTAATACAGTCAATGACGCTATCAACCTCATGGTCTTTAAAATAGCCGTGATGATATCCGACGATCCTGATACCGCTGAATCGTTCGGTCAGGTTCTCAACTGCTTTTTTTAGATTTTCCTCGGATGCACCAAGGAAAAATAAGGACCATCCTTTTTTCTGTGCTGTCTGAAAGATCTTTTCAGCAAGGTCAATGCCGGTTATCCTCTGCACATCGTTGTATCCTGCTCGTTTGCTAAGCCAAACAATCGGCACGCCATCTGAAATAATCATATTTGCTTCACGGATCACCTGCTTGAGCTTCTCGTCGCTTTTTGACAGAACATATTTCGTCAGATTCAGCGGAATACAATAAGCCTTTGATTGGCTGGAGATGCAATCATAAATGAACTTGATTGCGTCATCAATTGTTCCGGAGCTTACCTTCAAATGGCCGAGGGGAAGATTCTTCATGCCTTTTCAACAAGGTTATTTTCGAGCTGTAATATATCGAGATCGGATTTCAGAAAAGTATCGATTGCATCATCAGGAGTACAGACTATGGGATCGCCGTGAAGGTTAAAAGACGTATTCAGAACACCGCCAACTCCTGTTATCTTTTCGAACTCCGAAACGAGTTCATAAAAAGAAGGGTGATTTTCCGGATCAAGGATCTGGGCCCGCGCCGACTTATCGAAGGGATGCAGACCAGCGGATATCGCATCCCACGCTTCTTTTTTCGTGTCTGGAGCTATTGTCATGAACGGGCAACGATAATCTTTTCTAAGATCAAGATATTTCTCTCGGTATTCCTGCAGGATTGCCGGGGCAAAAGGCATCCAAAAGTCACGCATCTTTATCGCCTTGTTTATACGGTGAATAATGCCTGGGTTTCGCGGATCGGCCACAATCGACCGGTTCCCCAACGCACGAGCTCCCCATTCCATGCGTCCGGTAAAACGACCAGCAATTTTGCCCTCGCTGATCTTCCTGGCCACAATGCTGTTTATATTTTCGTATCGGCTGACCCTTAATTCTGAAGACTTGAGCTGGTTATTCAGGGCAGAATCTACCTGCTCAACACTGTATTCATCACCCCAATAGATCATCCCGAGAGGCTTAATGTCATTGGGCTGGAATCCGGTCCGTAAAGCTGCCAGAATTGCGGCACCAACGGGATTTGATTCATCACCACAGCTGGGGAAGACAAACAGGGAGTTCACTTCAGGAAGTTTAGAAATAAGATAATTGATCTTAACGTTCATGAAACCGCCGCCGGCAAGTGCGAGGTCTCCGCAACCGGATACTTTAATGGCATTTCTCACCCACTCCAATACAACTTCTTCAAAAAGGTCTTGTACAGCGCCAGCTACCCAGTCAAATCTTTTACCCGTAAGATCCGACGTAAGTCCGTCCATAAACT
>MHDW01000146.1:0-4193 GCA_001803645.1 Nitrospirae bacterium GWC2_42_7
TCTTTAAAAGAGCCATATGAAGAATATAGAAGACGACATCAGGAAAATCAAGCAAATTATTGAGGATATCAAGCCAAAATATACATCTTACGGCGGAGATATACAGTTCGTAGATATAAAAGACAAAGATGTCAGGATCA
This sequence comes from Nitrospirae bacterium GWC2_42_7, assembly GCA_001803645.1. Taxonomy (GTDB): domain Bacteria; phylum Nitrospirota; class Thermodesulfovibrionia; order Thermodesulfovibrionales; family UBA6898; genus GWC2-42-7. Next base: position 141 of record MHDW01000146.1, read on the forward strand.
AGCCCACAGGTTATTGCCACAGGTGACATGCCACAAGAATAGACCTGGTCCAGGTCTTACAGGAAAAGGTCAAGGCAGAAGTTCCCTGGGTAGAGATGGTCATTATTACGCAGTGACACACCGCTGATGCCGTTTATATAGCTTTCAGATTCGACAAAAAATACTCGAAATCCATAGCTTGAACAGATTTAAAATCCCCAACTCAATACCAATATACTTTGTATCAAATGTTTGGTCCTTATACATTCAAGTAATTTTTTCCCGCACCTGAAAGCTATGTTACAAATCCATTTAACTCCTCTATTCATAAATTTTCTTGAATGCAGACTGGATATAGTATTTGAGCGGTTTTATTTGGCCGATGTTAATTTACAGCAAAGCGCAGAGAGCATAGAGCAAAGCACAACACAGATTTCTCGGGTGCGAAAAAAATTACTTGAATGTATAAGGCCCAATATTTCAGATAATTACACAGTACTTGGAACCAGGAGATTATCCTATCTGCAAAGACTGTGGATTTCAAGAAATTTTTGTTCGTATCTGAGAAATCAACAAATGAAGGGGTGAGGACAAATATCTCGGAGGTCGTTGCGACCGAGCCTGCCTGCCGACAGGCAGGAATGAGCGAGAATACTATGTTTAGTCGCTACTATAGCCGTTTTATGCAAAAAATAAGTTAGAATTAACTATATGGACAGGCCTGTTTTAATCGGAATTGGAGGTTCACAGAGTAATATCGGGAAAACAACCCTTGCTGTATCTCTTCTGAGCTATTTCACCAAACATTTTATCAACAAACAATTAACACCTGGAAAAAGCAGAAAATGGGGCGCAATAAAATATACCGGTACCAGCTCATTGCCCACATTAATTACCGATAAAAGCATTCTATTGGAAAAAGGCAAGGACACATGGCAGATGCTGAAAGCCGGAGCATCGGATGTGGTATGGATCAAATCACCTCGTTCAAAACTTAAAAATGTTCTTCCTAAAGCCTTAAAAAGGTTTTCCGGCTTTGACGGCATAATCATCGAAGGCAACAGCGCAATTGAGTTTTTAAAACCCGATATTGTAATATTTATAGTTGGAGGCGATAAAAAAAGCTGGAAATCAGGTACCGTCAGAATGATCAGCAATGCCGACATCATACTATATGAGAAAAGGGATGTTCTTCCGAAAACAAACTTATCAACGCTGTCTTTTCAAAGAAACCATTCGGATAAAAGGGAAAACAGGAAAATTATTATGGCAGTAAACAAACGTATAGATGACGAAAAACTAAAAAAAGAGATGCTAAAAAAAGCGGTCAACAAAAAACTCTCATGTTCAGCTGCACGAAAGATAGCTGAAGATCTTAAGATTCCCTACAAAAAGGTCGGCAAGACAGCAGATGATCTAGGCATCAGGATCAAAGACTGCCAGATAGGCTGCTTCTGATGGAGATCATTCTTTTTGAACTCGCGCTTACTTTCTATTTCGCAGCAACAATAGTATGTGTGCTTGAGCTTTTTAAGGGTGCAGCAGCCACTTCCAGAATAATGCACTGGATTGTTATCGCAGGATTTATTCTCCATACTGCAAACATCATAGCCAGATATGTAATTTCAGGCCATATCCCGATCGCAAATTTACATGAAGCTTCTTCGTTCTTCGCGTGGTGTATTGTGCTTCTCTTCCTCTTTCTCGAATACAGATACAAGGTCGGGCTTCTCGGTTCTTTTATCATGCCTATAGTCTTTGCCCTGATGCTTATCTCATCTATGCTTCCAAGAAAGACTGAACCGTTGAGTCCTGTGCTTCAGAGCAACTGGCTGGGGATACATACTGTTTTGGCCTTTATCGGGGATGCTGCCTTTGCAATGGCATTTGGTGTCGGCATAATGTACCTCGTGCAGGAGCACTACCTGAAATCAAAGCATCTCGGAGGCCTGTTCAATAGACTGCCGAGCCTGCAGATACTTGATGAGATAAACTACAAACTGATCTCGCTCGGGTTCCCCCTTTTCACTCTCGCAATAATAACAGGGGCGCTATGGGCAGAAAATGCATGGGGAAGTTACTGGAGATGGGACCCTAAAGAGGTCTGGTCTTTGATAACATGGCTGATATATGCACTCATTCTTCATGTAAGGATCACGGTTGGATGGAGAGGCAAGCGCGCTGCCATACTTTCCATAATAGGATTCTGTGCAGTTCTTTTTACATTCTTTGGCGTTAATTTTCTTTTAAAGGGACTACACTCATTCTGATGAAGACCGTTGTTATCGGACTCAACCACAAAACAGCTGATATCGAGCTCAGGGAAAAGCTTGCGTTCAATGGCGACAAGCTCGAAGAAGGCCTGCTTAAAATTAGGGCCCTACCGGAGATCAAAGAGTCTTTAATAATCTCGACATGCAACAGGGTTGAGATCTATCTCACAGCAGAAGATGCTGATAAGGCATATGAATCGATCAAGGATTTTCTGGCAGACTTTTTCAGCATAAAAAAAGGATCGCTGGATAATGCTCTTTATGTCCACAAGAACACAGAGGCTGTAAAACATATCTTCAGGGTTGCGTCGAGCCTTGATTCAATGATAGTCGGAGAACCCCAGATACTCGGCCAGATAAAAGATGCCTTTGAATTTGCCCTTGAACGCAAAACAACAGGAGTAATACTCAACAGGCTTCTGAAGAAAGCCATCTCTGTTGCCAAGAGGACCAGAACAGAGACAAAGATAGCTGAAAATGCGGTTTCGATAAGTTTTGCTGCCATAGAGCTCGCAAAAAAGATATTCACTGACCTCTCTGAAAAAGCATTTATGCTCCTCGGTGCAGGCGAGATGGCTGAACTTGCAGCAAAACACCTGATCAGCATCGGCGTTAAAGATATAGTAGTGGCCAACAGGACATATGAAAGAGGATGCGACCTTGCAAAAGAATTCAATGGAAGAGCGATAAAGTTCGAGAATTTTATTTCTGAATTAGTTCATTCCGACATACTGATATGCTCTACAGGCGCAAAAGATTATGTGATAAATAAAGACCAGATGCACGAGGTGATGAAAAAAAGGAAGAACAAACCTGTATTCATCATCGATATTTCCGTGCCGAGGAATATTGACCCGGAGATAAACAACCTTAATAATGTATACCTCTATGATGTTGATAATCTTCAGGGCGTTGTTGAATCAAACATACTCGAGAGGCAGAAGGAAGCGAGAAAAGCAGAAGATATCGTAGAAGAAGAGGTTGAGACATTCAAAAGATGGTTGGCCTCTCTTGATTCAGTTCCTACCGTAGTTGCTTTGCGTGACATGGCTGAATCAATAAAAAAAGAAGAGATAGAAAAGCTGATGAATCGTAATCCGAATATTGAAGAAAAAGACAGAAAGGCGATAGAGAGCATGGCCAATTCCATTATAAACAAACTGATTCATCCTCCGACCATAGCGCTGAAAGAGGATTCAGAAGACAAAGATATTTTGATAGCAACTATCATAAGGCTCTATGGGCTTAACGGAGAAGACAATGCCAAAAAATAAGGTCATTATCGGGACAAGGGGCAGCAGGCTCGCTCTCTGGCAGGCAGAATGGGTTAGGTCTCAACTACTGATGCTCAATCCTGAGCTTATTGTTGAGCTGAATAAAATAAAAACTACTGGTGATAAGATACTGGATGTCCCTCTTGCACAGGTTGGCGGCAAAGGACTTTTTGTAAAAGAGATAGAAGAAGCTCTTTTGTGCAAAGAGGCAGATATCGCTGTGCACAGCATGAAAGATGTTCCAACAGATTTCCCTGAAGGGCTTCATCTGGCAGTAATATGCAAGAGAGAAGACCCGCGTGATGCTTTTATATCAAAAAAATACAAGTTCAAAGATCTGCCGCAAGGCGCAACAATAGGCACAAGCAGTCTTAGGCGTTCATGCCAGTTGCTCAGCTTAAGGCCTGATCTTAAGATCATGCAGTTGAGAGGGAATCTGGATACACGGCTGAGGAAGCTTGATGAAGGCCAGTTCGATGCCATAATACTTGCTGTTGCAGGAGTCAAGAGACTCGGATGGGAAGACA
>MHDW01000146.1:4209-6512 GCA_001803645.1 Nitrospirae bacterium GWC2_42_7
ATCGAATGCAGGATCAAAGATGATTTTATAAATAAACTCATTGCTCCTTTGAATCATAATGAAACATCTGTATGTGTAAGAGCAGAACGGGCATGTCTCAAAAAGCTCGAAGGCGGGTGCCAGGTGCCGATAGCAGCACATGCACAATTAGTGCGGAAGCCAGAAGTCGGAAGTCGGAAGCCGGGAGATAAAAAAACTCCTCACTCCTCACTCCTCACCCCTCACTTTTTACTGGTTATGGATGGTCTTGTCGGAAGCATCTCAGGAGACCAGATCATCAAGGCACATATTGAAGGTAATCCTGAAGATGCTGAGAAATTGGGGGTCAAGCTTGCAAAAGACCTGCTCTCAAAAGGTGCAAAAGAGATACTTGATGAGGTCTACAACAAAACTGCTCCAAAGATTAATGGGAAGATAGCGAGCTGAACGGTTCAAAAGATCGGAAGACCGGAAGCGCTGAAGTTAGGAAGTCAAAAGAAAAGTAAGCAACTAATAAGTAAAGGTGTTCGGTAAAAGCCCCAGAGGAAATTTTCTATTTCTGTTTATACTACTTCCGGCTTCCTAACTTCCGACTTCCGCTCTAGCAGACTTCCGCTCTTCCGCGCTTGCATTCTTGCAGCCTTCCACAGGATTGCACTTCCTCATGTATCCAGCTTCAGGCGTATCTTTCTAATAAACTCTTTCTTCGTTTCAGGTGATACCTCGTTGCCGTAAAATCTATCTAAAATAGCAATTCTTATATCTTCTTCGGATGATGAACGGTCTTTCTGAAAAACAGAGGCAATTACCAATCTTCTTGCTGTTTCATTCATGTCACAACCCATTTTAATGCGTTCCTCACCGCTCTTTTTCATTATCATCTTAATAAATTTATCTTCTATGGAGGGATGAGTATCTTTCATGCCTTTGCCTTCTCATAAATATCGTAAACTCCCAGATAATCCGCCCATTTTTTCAGATAGTCCTTGTCCAGCGCATCTACAGACTTAAGAAGATTTCTCACATCGTTCAACTGTAGTTCGGACAAGCTTTCCACAGCCCTGTTCATTGGCATATTGTATCAAAAAAGCAGTGGCTTTATATATATGATTATTTTGAACAAATCGAAGCAGTGCTTTTCTGTTAAGGTTTTGCGGCCTTCCTATCTTCCAAGCTTCCGAACTTCCGCGCTTCTGACTTCCCGGCTTGCAACCTTCCGCGCTTCCTAACTTCCGCTCTTCTGATCTTGCTGCCTTCCAATCTTCCGTTCTTCCGCGCTTCCGCTCTAGCAGCCTTTCGCCCTTCCAGACTTCCGCCCTTCCAGTCCTCCTAACTTCCGCGCTTTTATAAGTTGTCCCTCCCATTTGGATCAGTCCACCATCCCATCAAAAGCAAATAAGCAAGGTCTGACCACGTCACAAACGGCTTTTGACAGCGTGGCCTTTAATGGGTGACTCTGCTGACCGCTCCTTAAAAATCATCCTCTCTTTTGGGCCTGTCTTGTCTCAACAAGTCCTATGTCTTTCCATGACATCACATGCCCTTCCTGCTTTTCGTATGTCTGCGTACCTGCATAGACAAGCACCCCCTTGGACGCTGCAGTACCGGCAATATTCTGCCACTTGAGCAGCCCCTTAAAAAAGTCCTGTGACACGGTCTGTCCTGCCTTTATTTCAACCGGGATCAGTTTACGGTCTTTTTCAATAATCACATCAATCTCCTCGCCTGCGTTGCTGCGCCAGAAAAAGAGATTTGACGGAAGACCCTTGTTCAGTCTGAGTTTCATGAGCTCGCTGATAATGAAGGTTTCAAATAAAGGACCGCGCATTGAGCTGACAGCGACCTGACCGGATGAGTGTATGCCGAGCAGATATGCTGCAAGCCCGGCGTCATAGAAATAGAGCTTGGGCATTTTGACAAGCCTTTTGTTGAAGTTCCGATGGTGCGGCCTGAGCAGATAAACTATATAGCTTGCCTCAAGGACAGATAGCCACGCCTTTGCAGTATTATGAGATATGCCGCAGTCGGCCCCGAGAGCACTCAGGTTCAGAAGCTGACCTGTCCTTGCCGCGCACATCCTTAAAAATCTCTGAAATACGGACAAATCCTTTATGGAAAGCAATTGCCTTAAATCCCTCTCTACATAGGTCAGAACATAGTTGGCATACCACATGCGGGGTTCAACATCCCTGGTATGCACAGGAGGATACATTCCCTGAACAAGGAGGCTTTCAATTTCAGAAGACAATTTTTTGGCTGATTTAAGTTCACCTGTGCTGAAGGGGAGAAGCTGGAGAATTCCTGCTCGTCCGGCAAGGGACTGT
>MHDW01000147.1:0-714 GCA_001803645.1 Nitrospirae bacterium GWC2_42_7
AGCAGTACCTTAACCAACCGGAAGATCAGCTATTAGGAGAAGAAGAGACTCCGAAGCCTTTTCGCAAATCTGAAAACAAGAAACAACAAACTGGTGAGGAGCTTAGAAAATCTTCCCAAGACAAAGTCCTAAAAACTTATGAGCGTTTTTTTTCTGGGATCAGCCAGGAGAAAGAAGTCGAGCACTACGAACGTTTTTTTACTGCACTTACATATGCATTTGATCCGCACACAGAATATATGCCTCCTGTAAGCAAAGAGGATTTTGACATCCAGATGAGCGGTTCTCTCGAAGGGATAGGAGCTACACTCAAAGAAGACGAAAACTACATAAAGGTTGTGACAATAGTGGCCGGGAGCCCTGCATCAAGACAGAAAGAGCTGCAGCCTGAGGACATTATCCTTAAAGTTGCTGAAGGGGCCAATGAACCTGTAGATATAATCGGGATGAGACTTAGAGATGCTGTTAAGCTGATCAGAGGCAAGAAAGGGACTGAGGTCAGGCTCACGATCAAAAAACCTGATGAAAAAATACTGACCGTATCTATTGTGCGTGACGTTATCCAGATAGAAGACACTTTTGTAAAAAGCACGATCTTAAAAGACGATGAAACAGGCAACAAATTCGGATACATCAAGATCCCTTCTTTTTACAGAGACTTTGAGAAAACAGTTCATGGTGCCGGAGGGCGCAATTCCACAGATGATGTCAGGG
>MHDW01000147.1:723-5034 GCA_001803645.1 Nitrospirae bacterium GWC2_42_7
TAATGGGGGCGGAGCATTGATAGACGCCATACAAATTGCAGGGCTCTTCATCGAAACAGGGCCGGTAGTGCAGGTTAAGGAAAGTAACGGCAGAATAAGCACATTATCAGACGATGATCCAAATATAATTTATACCGGACCTGTGTCAATGCTGGTAAATAAATTCAGCGCCTCTGCGTCTGAAATACTGGCCGGTGCTTTCCAGGACTATGGTCGCGCGGTAATAATCGGAAGTGAACACACTCATGGCAAAGGCACGGTCCAGGCATTATTTGACTTCGACAACAATATCCTTAACAAGACTATGGGAAAATACAAACCCCTCGGAGCACTCAGGCTTACTATCCAGAAGTTCTACCGCATAAGCGGTGATTCAACTCAGTACCGCGGAGTAACACCTGATCTGGTGCTCCCTGATGTGATAAAGAGCCTCAAGACCGGAGAGCAATATCTCGACTTTGCTCTGCCCTGGGATACAGTCAAGCCTGTGACCTTCACAAAATGGCCAAAATGCGGGCCTGATATTTCTTGGCTGAAGGAGAAAAGTCACAATAGGATCACATCAAATCAGAAATGGATCGATATAGAAAACAGATCCATAAGGTTTGCTGAAAAGCAGAAGAACACCCTTAGATCCCTTAACATAGAAGATATGCGCAAGGAGATAGAAGAATCGCGCAAACAAAAAGAGAAAGATACTGACATTTCTCACAACCAGACAAAACCAAATGGTAAGCCCCAAACACCTGAAGAAAAAAAAGAAGCATTTCAAAAAGATATATCTGATGACGATTATATAAAAGAAGCGATCACAGTAATCAGGGACATTATAAAAGCCGACCCTTCCTGTATCTCTATCACTTTAAACTGAGCACCGGCAATTTGTTCTTAAAAACCACGACTACAAAAAAAACTATCCGCGCATAGTTTATTTTCTGATTGACATTGCTTAGGAATCAAAATAGAATTAATGCATGTTCAGGGATAATTTGTTGAACAGAAGGAACCTATGAGCAAAAAAATTATTGTAGCTGATGATAACAGAACTTTTTTGATGTATGCAGGACTTCTCTTAAAGAGATTTGATTTTAAGGTCCTGCCGGTGGAAAATGGCATGGAGGTATTAAAGCTCTTACGACTTACTGACCCTGATCTTGTCCTGCTTGATATTTATATGTCGGATATGGACGGCTACACAGTTCTAAGGAAAATAAAAAGTGATAAACAAACAGCCCATATCCCTGTGATCATGATATCAACTGATTCAAGCATAGAGACAGTTAATAAATGCAAGGAATTGGGCTGTTTTGACTATCTGACAAAACCGCTGAAAATAGATAAACTGCATAATATGTTGCAAGAGTGTTTCTTTGCTCACAAAGGAACAAACAGACGACATTTAAGAGCTTTATTCAATAAAAAAGTGGTTGTCACATACGAGAAGAAAGAATATGAGCTTTATGCAGAAACTATCTCTGAGGGGGGGATATATATAAGGAAAGAAAAACCTTTCCCAATAGGGTCCGAGGTTTTGGTAAAGTGTGATCTCGAAGATAGAGGTTCGATCCAAATAAAAGGCAATGTCATTTATACAAAAAAACTTTTCGGTGATTTCTTGTCACTCCCTCCAGGTATGGCAATATTATTTCAAGAACTTACTGAAAATAGTGCAAAGACTTTAAAGTTCTATATAGAAGATTTGATGGCCAAGGACATTTTAGACGGACAGGAAGAAAAAGCAATAGAAAGATAAATCAAAATTTTGAAAAACTATGCCCTTGGTTTGGCAAGGACCTCGAGAACTTTCAGATCCAAAAATCTCTTGGACGCAGCGGACTTTATCACAAGCACACAATCAGCACCCCTTGCTGTGCCTGCTACTGCAAGCACTTCCTCTCCCTCAGGTATGAGTCCTGCATCAGCCGCCATCATCACTATTTCGCAGCAGACCTTTGTCCCTTCTCCAAACCTCCGCAAAGACTGTGCAACAATAAGCGTTGGATAGACCCCATTAAATTTTGAAGCAAAGGCTGTCTCTAAAGAATGTGTGAGCATAGAACCTGTATATACATGCGCTTCGTTTAATTCGATCGATTTTCTGACTTCAGGAGGCATCTCCATTGTGTTCTGCTCTTTAAAGCCTGATGAATGAGTAACCACCACGATATTAACGCCCCTATCTCTAAAGGCTTCAGAGAATAGCATACCGGTTTCGCCAGTTGTTGAGGCAACCACAAGATGTTTATAACCATTTTCGCTTAATGCCTCACTGACTACATCAAGGCATGCAGAAGTATTCTCCCTGCCGGTCTTTTCAAAATATATGACTTTTCTTTCCATCTATATTATTTTATCGTTTTTATTTTTTGATTTCCATATAAAAATCCTCTTCCCTGTCATTATTTTGGAAAATCCAATGGTATTAAGTATTATTTGACAAACAGAAATCACCGGTGATACAGTAACACTATATCGGTATAAGGTAGCACTATGGCAATTACACGATTCGGCATATCACTCGAAAATACTCTGCTTGAGAGATTTGACAGTCTCATAGCAAAAAAAGGCTATTCGAACCGCAGCGAGGCTATCAGAGATCTTATCAGGGACAGTCTTGTAATGGAAGAATGGGAGTCAACAACCGCAGAGACCGTTGGGACTCTCACAATTGTTTATTCACATGACATCAGAGAGCTGACAGATACCCTGACCGACCTTCAGCATCATCATCATAACTCGATCATTTCTTCCATGCATGTGCATCTTGATGAACATAACTGTCTTGAAGTTATCATAGTTAAAGGCAAGGCAAAAGATATAAAGTCGATCGCTGACAGGCTGATAGGCACAAAAGGTGTCAAACATGGGAAACTTACAGTGACGACAACCGGTAAACACTTGAAGTGATTTTTTTTGTATTTATGGTAGCACGATTTTATTATTCGTAGCATTACAAGGAGGTGAAGAAGATTGATGTCGAAAAAAAAGGCAGGGAAAGCCTGTGAAGAGGCCCCCTGCCGGATGGGAAATGCTACATGGTGTAACTATCCCGGATATATTTTATCAGAAATAACAGAACAACGGAGACATATTCATGAAACATTATTTTATAGCAATAAGTTTTTGGCTTAGTATTCTGAGCATGCCGGTTTATGCTGCTCATCCGCTTATCACTGATGATACCGGAACACAGGGGAAAGGCAAGTTTCAGATGGAAGTAAATGCGGAATATGCCAGCGACAGTGGCAACACCGAGACTGCTTTAGGAGTGAGTCTCTCTGCCGGCCTGCTGGAAAATCTTGATGCTGTCATCGGCTTGCCCTACATCTTTCTCAAGGAAAAGGACGATGCAGGTGAGTGGGGGCGCGAGGATGGTATCTCTGACCTTTCCGTTTCTCTAAAATGGCGCTTCTATGAACGTGATGGTTTGAGCTTCGCTGTGAAACCCGGCATGACCCTGCCGACCGGAGATGAAGAAGAGTTGGGAGAAGGCAAAGCAACTTACAGCTTGTTTCTTATAACTACAAAAGAGCTGGAGCCATTCACCCTTCATCTCAATCTCGGATATATTGCAAACCGCAAGGAAGTCAGGGACATATGGCACTTCTGTATGGCTGGTGAATATGCTGCTACCAAACGACTTAAGATTGTTGGGAATATCGGAGGTGAAACAAATCCGGACAGTGCTTCGAGCGTGCATCCGCTTTTTGTGTTAGGCGGATTGATTTACAAACTGACGGACAGCTTTGATATTGATTTCGGCGTGAAGGCCGGATTGAACAAGGCAGAGGCCGATTATACCCTGCTGGCAGGCATTGCCTTCAGGTTTTAAGGAGGAACTATTATGCATATGGCAGATGCTTTACTTTCACCAACAGTTGGAGCAACTATTTGGGCAGGAACAGTAGGGGCGATTGCGTACTGCTCAAAAAAACTTAAAAAAGATCCTGACGACAAAATAATTCCACTGATGGGTGTGCTCGGCGCCTTTATCTTCGCAGCACAGATGATCAACTTCACGATACCCGGAACAGGTTCAAGCGGACATCTCGGCGGTGGTATGATCCTTGCCATCATTTTAGGTCCTTATGCAGCCTTCATAGTGATGGCCTCAGTGCTTAGCGTTCAGGCGCTATTTTTTGCTGATGGAGGTCTCCTTGCCCTTGGATGTAATATCTGGAACCTCGGCATATACCCCTGCTTCATCGCCTATCCCCTGATCTACAAGCCCTTAGTCCGTTCCGGTGCTACTCCCGGACGGATTACTGTTGCCGCATTGATAAGTGGAATAGTCGCCCTTCAGTTAGGCGC
>MHDW01000148.1:0-2088 GCA_001803645.1 Nitrospirae bacterium GWC2_42_7
TACATCAATCTCCCGGCTGTCGCATAAATAAGCACGGCAATGGCTTCTTCTCGCCCTTACAATCTTCTGAATGGACTCAAGGTTATTTAAGAACTGCAATGTCTTCTGTTGAAAAGCTACCCCAAAAGGCTGCTGCGGAAAAGGACTATATCTTTTTCTAATTCTGAGGTCAGTCGGTTCCTGAAGTGAGTAATCGCGGAGTAGGTCACTAGCCAAGGCTAAGAATACTTCGCTATATTTAGGGGCAACATCAAGAATTAGTGCCTTTAGATAATCAACGCTAAAGAGAATTTGTTTGTCAAACCAACTCCAAAGGTATTCCGTTCTCTCTTTGTTCCTGTCAATGGCCAGAAATATGTTACGATTCACCCCTCTTTCAAAGTTATAGGTTAACTTCACGAAGATTTCTTGAAGAACGCTTGCAGGTGTGGCAAGTGCCTTAAGTTTTGCGTTGGCGATATAGACTGCCAATGGGTTCATATCACAGCCGACAGCGGTCATGCCGACATGAGCGCATTCAACAAGGGACGTACCACTTCCACAGAAAGGGTCAATAATCTTAGATTGAGCTGGCATCCCAAGAATATTTAGCACTCCCCTTACAACCTGAGGGTTAAATTTGCCCTTATATTCATGCAGCCCATGAACAGAGTACCTTGTAGACTGTCGCTTTTGAGCTCCTGTAACAGTGCATGAACTTTCTAAATCATGCTGAAGCGTAGAGATAACTCTGCCATTACTCCTATAGCCGCCGAAATAAACAAGTCGTTTGAGGTGAGCCTTTTTGAATTTGCCAGTGACTTGAAGCCCATCTTCAGTTGCAACAAGTTCGACAGGTTTCAATAGAGCAGAAACTTCGCGTTGTGCGAGAACTCTTTCGTACGGGAAATAACGGTATGCGTTCCATTTGAGAAATGTAGTGGTCTTGGTCATTATATTTACGTGCTATTTTCTAAAAACAAGGATATTTTCCGTCTTAATATTTGCATGCGAAAGGTTAAAGGTTTTTCTCGATGAGGAAATTTGCCTACTAATGTTACCTACAGAAGTAAATCCTACTTCCCCTGCTATTTCAGTTAACATAGACGCATTATCAATAGTACGACCATGGATTATTGAGCGACCTATAATTATACAAATGCAACCACCTTTCACGATAACGGCCCATAGGAGTTCTAAAACGTTCCTCATCTGACGCCTAAAATCATGTTCAGTCTGATGATTCTTCTTAAAGTAGTGGGCGCGTGCGCCAATTTCTTGGTTTTTGACTTGGATAGGATCATAGCCCAGCCAAAACATTCGATACTTATGATACAGCCAATATTCATAAGCATTAGGGTAGGGGGGAGATGTCACAACTAAACCGACTGAATGAGGGAAATCCATTGGCGTGACTTCCAGTATGTTTTTACATGCAATTTCGACTTCATTAGTTTTTGGCTTGTTAAGGGCTTTAATAGCCGTTAGACGCGCCGCAGTATTGAGAAATAACGCATAGAAACTTTCCCTGTCAACCTTCTTATGAACGGCAGCATATCGCGTATCGCTCTCTTGATTAGAAACTCGCACCAAAATACTTGATAGAGATAAATACAAAGCGTCCTTTGTACTTGCATTTTTTATATGGTCAACCTGTGTCAAAAGACGAGCAATTGCCTCCTGAATATCACGCTGAAACCAGTGATCCAGATTGGAAATTTTGGGAACCGCCGTCCTTTTGGATTTCTTGGCTTGTTCAACTACTGATATTGAAGAGTCTAAAAAATCTGCGGGAGGCGGCCGAGTCTTGACCTGGCTAATTAAACAAGCAATTGGATTGAGGTCAATACCGATCGCAGGAAAGCCTGCCATCTGTGCTTCAACGAGCGTTGCACCACTTCCACAAAATGGGTCCAGAACACAGGTGCCAGGGGGCAGCCCGATAAGGCGAATTAGATTTCTCGGTATTTCCGGAATGAATTTTGCCGGATAAGGATGAATAGAATTGATATTTTCTTTTGTGTCTGAATCGGGAAAATCCCAGTTAACTTGGCTTAATTTATCTTCAATTGCTACCATTTGCAATAGTTTAGCCGATATGCAAAAAAT
>MHDW01000148.1:2126-16866 GCA_001803645.1 Nitrospirae bacterium GWC2_42_7
CTACAGTTCTTAATATCTACGCATAGTCAGGTGGAATCAGCTCTGTTTGCCAGTACTGCAATGGTGCTTAATAGCAGGGTGCAATGTGCGGATTCAAATGGAATGGTTTGGAGTTCTTTTTAAAAGGAAATAAGAACTCTGCCAACGCTTCCGGAAGGCAACTGTGCCTTTATGTAAGTTTGGTAATTGTCAGAACCAGCAGCCCTTACGTAATCAACCGCCTTGTCTTTGACTTCATTTTTAAAGAGGCTCGCTGCATATTGACTGTGGTATAATTAAACATAAAAATAAGGGAAAGGAGAGTCATGATAACAACAGCTATAGTAAAAAAGGGCGGTCTATATATAACTGACCTTAATAATATAAATAAACTTAAAACAAAAACAGTTCAGGTTGATATAACTATTTTAGGGAAACCGGCACAATCACCTAAAAAGAAAAAACAATTCAATCCCGAAGACTTCCGGGGGCTTATCAATATGAAGAATCTCAGGAAAGAAATAAAACGCATACGTGACGAGTGGGTCAGACTTTAAGTGTATCTATTCCTCTAAAGTTATTGCCTCAACCGGACAATTCTCTTCAGCTGCCTCGCAGCAGTCCGCAAATTCACATGCCTCTGCATCTATAACACTGGATTTGCCGATCTCCTCATCCACATGAAAAACTGCAGGACAGATCTCCTCGCAGGCGCCGCAGCCGATGCATAACTCCTGATCAACAATCACGTTCATCCCATCTCCTCAATGACAGCAGCAGCAAGCAGAGGGAACATTATCTCATGATGGCCGGTAAGTGCATAATTCTGCCCGCATTTAATGGTCGGCCTTTTAAGGACATTTTCTTTCGGCCTGTAGTGCTGAATAAAATCCATATTAACAGTTGTTATGTTCTCAACCTTGTTACCAAGATTTCTTGCAACATTAAGGGCCTTAAGAAAGACCTCCGGCAGTACCACTGCTGAACCCAGATTTATATATACTCCGCCTTCAAGGTCAGAAATAACAGAGGCAAGAAGCCTGAAATCACTCATACTGCCTTTTCCGATAGCTGATCCATCTGCCTCGGGATGCATATGGACAATATCAGTGCCTATTGCTACATGGACAGTTATAGGGATATTAAGAGTGTAGGCGTTTGCAAATAAACTCAGACCCTTATTTTTAAAATTGCCTTTAGTTATATATTCTCCTAATGCCTTTCCTATGCCATAGCCTTTTTTCACGCCTTTATTAATAGCAAGGTTGACGCCTCTTCCTGTGTCTTTAGACATGCCGAAAGAGCCTGTGCAAAGTTCTTTGGCAACGTCCTCGGATGTATGCCCTGCAAGGGAAACCTCAAAGTCGTGCACAGCACAGGCGCCGTTTAGAGCCAAAGCAGTTATAACGCCTTTCTTCATGAGTTCAATTATGATGGGAGAAAGGCCGAGCTTTATAGGATGTGCACCCATCCCGAGAATCACAGGCCTTTTGTTTTTTCTTGCAGAAACTATTGAGCTTACAACGGACTTGAGATCACTGGCAGCATAGGCCTCAGGGAGTTTATCGAGGAAAGACCGGAAAGAACCGCCTTTGTCATATATTCCGGCAAAAGATTGTACAGACACCTTGCTCTTTCTTTCGCACAAGGAATAGGATTTTACAGATTTCAGGGATATAGGCTTATACTTTTTCATGGATTTGATTTTACCATAGAATATCAAGAGGTGGGCAATTTTTACTGTTCGGTCTCTACTCTCGTCGTTCTCTTTCACCCAAAAATAGGTAGAGGGTCAGTTTTATTTTCCTGCATCTTGATCGCTCAAGGATATCATGTTATTTATGATAAGACATGGAAAAGAAAAAAAAGAAAACACCTATCGAAATTAGTCAGCTTGGAAGGTTTATTGTAGAGCAAACCACAATGGATGTTCAGACAAAAAACACTCACCCAAGCGAAATTCCAATGAAAGAAAAGAACCCTGCCGCTGTTGCCCTCGGAAGGTTAGGAGGGCTGAAAGGCGGTAAGGCAAGGGTAGAGAAGTTATCTGCTAAGAAACTTTAAGAAATACGCAGAAGACCGCTCACATTCGTTTCGCAAAAAAAAGATTCCCCATAGTTACAAACTATCCTTGTTCTCCTGTGAGTGATTCGCCAAAAAGATCAAGCCATTTCTTAATTGCATCTATATCTTTTTTCTCAACCGGCAGGACTTCAAAGCTAATAACTGCCGTCTTTCCTTTTGACAAAGGTATCGGATAATGTTTCACAGATGCTGCAGTATAACATCAAATATTCTTGTCCATACTTGAGCGGTAAAGCTTAATTTAATCATGAACAAATTAAATCCAGAGAAACAGAAGCAAAACACAGCTTCACTATCAGATGAAAATTCAATCCGTGCAACAGTCCGCATTTCAGTTGCTGCAAAAAATACGATTGTTAATCTTCTTGCTGAAGTAAGGAAGGCCTGCTCTGAATATAAAGACAAGGCTTTTAATAATTTCTCTGGTAATCGAACTCATAGCGCCAAAATTGATTGTGACAAATAACTGCAAGTTACGATATAATGAATCAGGTAGTCAAGGGAGGTCAATTTTATGATACTTATCAAGGATAAAATGAAGGCAGCAGACGGGATGCTGCATATTAAACTTCCCGATGAATTTAAAGACAAAACAGTTGAGGTTGTTGTGAAAACCGAGGAGATAGCCAATAAGCTTTTATCAGACACTATTAAGATAGATACTACCAGATGGAAATTCCGCAGAGAAGAAATCTACAGCAGGTAAAAGCCAGTGGTTTTCATAGATTCTAATATCCTGATCTATACGTATTCAAAGACAGAACCCGAGAAAAAAGCAAAGGTTTTATCACTGTTTGAAACTGAAAATATTTCCTTGAGCACACAGGTGATTAATGAGTTTATTTGGATTATGAACAGAAAGTTTGATGTAGACATGGATTCTTTATTAATAATAAGCAACAATTTTTTTGAGCTATTCGATGTATCGCTGGTAAGCCGGGCTACAATACATATGGCTATAGGTTTATCTCAAAAACTGAAATATTCTTATTGGGACAGTCTGATTTTATCATCAGCTTTAGAGAAAAGATGCAATATTCTATATACAGAAGATATGCAGCACGGGCAAATAATAGAGAATAATTTGAAGATTATAAACCCTTTTGTGTGATTTTAAAGTCTCCGCATCCCTTATTTCTTAAAGCCCCGGATTTGCTTGAAAAGATATTCAGGAAATATTTTGAGAATGTCCCGCCGAAATTATTACAGTTATACGTACTGTTTTCAAGGGGGTAGGCGGCACTAATCCTTCTGAAGAATTCTCGACAAGCGGGAATGACAAATAAAATCAAAAAATCAGTTTATGGATACACTCTACTTCGCGCTATTATCCGATTTTATGCTAAGCGGGGACTTGGTCATTGGAGGATTCGGGAATGGACCTGCTGCTTTTGTGAGCGTTATTTCCTCAAAGAGCAGTGATGGAATAACATAAGATACAACCGGCAGATCTGAAGAGGCCCCGCCCATTCCCATAGAAAAAATAGAGCTGATCTTCGGCATGAACTGTTCATTGTAGACTACTGGTTTATCGCCGACTGCTACAATATCCCGGAACGTGGCAGCTGTAATTCCATTAAGCTCGATTCCGCGCACCGGCTCTTCATGCCCGTCAGGGAAGAGCTTATAGACCTCGATCAATAAATTGGAAGGCCCTGACTGGGCTGAACCAGACATCATTGCTGTGGCCCGAAGCAAAGAATTCATTCCGTTTCCGCCTACACGGCGCACGATAATGCCATAAGGCAGATTGCGCAGCTTCACACGCCTTAGAAGTTCCTTTCTCAGTTCCTCATTGCTCGACTTCTTGTCCGAGGAGAGGATCAGGTTGCTGGGAGCCGGCCCAATCCCGGAGCGGCTGCCTGTGCTGTGAGCAATGGATTTGACAGGTATGCGTGATGAAAGCAATGTCTGCAAAATCCCTTTTTCGACTAATCTGGTCTCCCGGGTGAGAACCGCATCGTCATCAATTTTAGATGAGCCCAGCAGTCTCATTCCATGGTATTCCTCTATATGGGGATTATCAACAAGATTCACAAAATCCGGCAGGACCCGCCCACCGATCTTATCTAAGAAATTTTCTCCGCCTCCCATTTTCTCGAGCAATTGACTGAAATACATCTCGAAGCGGGGATCTTCGTTGACAGGTGTGCGTGATGTCACCAATCCCGGGGCAAAGACCTGTGCAAAAATTTCAGCAGCAGCCCTGTCTTCAAAGATCACAGGGCCGTTATAGCGTTCAATGGATGTTGCACTCCTCAGTTTTTCGAACCGCCTTCCCATTTCACGCACTTGGGAGAACAGTTCTTTCTTTTGAGGCAGATCAGCAGCTGAGCGGCAGTAGAATTCGATCGAATCATGAATTGGAAGTCCGTCAGGAGCTTGTGTCTCTGCATTGATAGACAATTTTAACTCAGGCTCTGAACGTGTGAACAAAGAACCTTCACTGTTCATATAGCGCATATAGGAGTTCCCGGCTTCTATCACTACGGACGAGGTCATTATATCAGGTGTCTGTTTGAACGGAAGAGACAGTTCCCTGGCTAATTGCTCAAGTTCAGCAATATTGATTTTCATGTCTGTTTGAGGTCCCTGCATTTTGACCGGAGTCTCTTTTGTGAAGTCCTGAAGTTCCTCAGTGCGTTTACGTGCCTGGATCGCTGCACGTTTAGCGGAAAGATCTTCTATTGCCCTTTTGTATTGCGTATCTGTGGTAAGCCAAAGCTGGCGGCGCAGCTCCAGGTAGTTGTCATCTAACGGCGCTGTCGAAATTCCGCTGAACCTGCTGCCTCCGCTAAAACTCCTTGTAGAGAAGAAATTGCTGTTGTCGAGAGAATAGTCGCCAACCCTCAACTCAACGCTGAGGACACGCCGACTGGACTGATTGGATGCGGTTAGACTGCCGAGAGTGGCCGAGACAATTGTGGTATCAGCGTCCTGCATGCGATATGCAATGAAATAGGGTTTTTCAGCCTGTTTCAGATGGAGCTGTTCCATAGACCGGGCCATCTCATCATTCATTGCCTTTATAACAACATCATCCTCTGCCCAGACTGCACCGGACATGATCATAAGCAGAACAAAAGCTCTGAGGATATCTGTAAACCGGATGCCCATTCTTAAGTCCTTTCCATTACTTTTTCTTAAATTCTTAATGCTCCACCTCAAAAGTCTTCGTGACTCTGGGTGTCCCTATACTTCCCTCCACCTTGAGGGGGGAGGGTTGGGTGGGGGTGATTAAGTTGTTTCACCCTCCCCTTAATCCCCTCCCCTCAAGGGAGGGGATACTCTAGAATACCTCGCCATCTCTGCGGCAGGGAGTTTTATTTGTTGTCCGGCGAGGGCGGCGGTAGTAATGGTGCCCTCTCCTGGGATTTTTCCTTGCGCTGCACCTCGATCTGTGAAACCAGCAGGCCGGGCGATACAGCTGAAACAGAGATTAAACCTGACTCTGCGCCGCATATTCCGTTAAAGATACCGGTTTCGTTGTCAGTTTCCGCGATCTTACTGAAAGCGATCATCGGAGTTCCTATCAAGTCAACACCTCGCACCAGCTCCTCACGTCCATCCGGATAGACCCTATACACAACTGTGGGCAGCACATTAAATGCATTGGGTATGCTCCTCTGTGTAAAAGTGAAACCGCCCTCTATATCTTCAAAAATAAGGCCATACGGCTTATCAGCTGCTTTGACCTGCTCTATGAGCAATTTCTTTAAATCAGCCTTGCTGACCACTTTTTTTGACTCAATAACCAGATTGGACTGGCGCGCAACTACTGCATGCCCCTGCTGATGCCGGCCGTGTCCATTTGACTGCGGGAAGCCCTCGATAGGAGAACGCGACATCAGGAAATTCTTCAGTATGCCTGACTCTACCACGTTGACCCGCTGAGCTTTCACTCCCTCATTGTCATAAAGGTAGTAACCCATGAGTTCATTGCCCTGAAGCTCCTTTAATGTAGGATCAGAATAAACCGACAAAAAATCAGGCAGTACAGGTTGATCTATCTTCTTCTTGAAAGTCTGGGCCTCGTCTTCATTCTTCTGGCGCTGGCCTTCGATGCGGTGGCCGAAGATCTCATGGAAAAAAACTGCGCTGGCACGTCCTGAGAGGATTGCCGGTCCGGTATAAGGCTCTGCCAGCGGTGCATTGCGCAATGCCAGCAGTGTCTGTATCATTTGGTCAACATCCTTGAGGACAGTTGCGTCGTCCGGCAGGCCATCAGGCCTGAAGGTCATATAGGTTTTGTACAGCGGTAGTTCCATGCCGTCCTCAGCCTTTACTGAAGCAAAGATCATCATAAAGTAAATAGGGGAAGATGTCTGGATCTCACTTCCATCACTGTTTATATAGCGAATCGTCTCCAGCTCAGCATTGATCTGTGCATAGGCTTTCATTATCGAGCTGTTTTTGTTGAACGGTGCTGTGTACATCCGAATCTTTTTTCCCCAAAGGTTCTTATCAAAAAGAAACTTCGCCTCAGGCTCAAAATATTTTTCTGCTAATGCACTGGAAAAATCACCTGACTTATCTTCTTGTTCGACTTTGACAACAACATTTGCCTTGACTTGCTCAAAACGTTCGACAGCCTGCTTATACTCCTGGTCGGTCTGGTACCAAAGCGCCATTCTGAGAGCATCCGGATCATTCTCGATCGGAATCTGAGCAGAAGGAAAACGATTTCCGAAGTTCCCATATGATAGTTTGCCTCTCATAGGATGTGTGTTGTCGAGGGTATAGTCGCCTAACCTCAGAACAATATCCAGAACACGTGTCCTATTATCATTGCTTTCAGTCAATGCCCCGAATGAACTGGAGATCCGGATCGAGTGATTTTCTGTTATTTCATAAGAAAGAAAATATGGCGGAACAGGTGTTTTTTTGAGATTTTCCAGAGACCTGTTCAATTCTTTATTCATTGCGCCCAGGACCTGATCTGCGGGCTTGTCCTGCGCCATGGCCGGGATGCCGCCCAAAAGAACTGTAGCAATGCAGCAAACAAGAAATAGTTTCATGACCATACCGGCCGGAAACTTACTTCTTGTTTTTCTGTTTGCAACAGACTGGATAGTGTTTTTTAGCATGCGGAAAGACTACCATGTGAAAAGAAAATTATCAATCAAAAAAGGCAGTTTATGGGGAAACAGCTAAGGCGTACAATTAGGTTGCATTTTCCCACACAGCAAAATATGATGTATATATAATCACCTTGGAGGAATGTATGAATGAAGCGCATTCAAATTTATATAGATGAAGAAACTTACGAGAATTTAAGAAGAGAGAGCAGGCGTAAGGGGGTCTCCATATCTGAAATTATAAGGGAGAGCGTTCAAAAGAAGATGAGCGGCAAGATGGATAAAATGCTTAGGGCGACCGACAGCGTGAGCGGCCTCTGGAAGGACAGGCGGTTTGACGTTGATGAGTTTATACGCCCTGCGCGAAAGGACCGGCGGATATGCTCGTAGTTGACACTGACATTCTTATCTGGGTATTGAGGCAGGATCAGACATTGATTGAGCGGTTTGAGAATGCTGTCAGAGATAGGATTTTATTGATTTAAGGGGAACAGGTTTGTGCTTTTTCATGAACTGGATTTTACAACAAATAATATTTTGTTGATGACTTATGCTTGATGCATTATAATACTTTCAATTGCAGGCAGGAGATTCATAAACATCTAAAATCGCTGATATGAAAGACAAAGAAAAAATATCTCATTGGACTGACTCAGGGAACTATGATTTAAAATCTGCGGAATTCATGCAGAAATCTAATCGCTATGTGTATACTGCATTTCTTTGTCAGCAGGCCATTGAGAAATACCTGAAGGCGGTTTATATTAAGAAAAATTCTAAAGAAGCCCCTCGTACCCACAACCTTGTATACCTTATCGGATTATTGGAGCTTGAAGTTTCAGACGATAGGTTGAAACTGCTGACTGACTTGACAGGGTATTATATTGAAGGCCGCTATCCCACATACAAGCAAAAAGTATCAAAAATGTTAAGCAAAAAGGTGGCTGATAACATACTTTCCGAAACAAAGAGGACAGTCAAATGGCTAAAGTCAAAGCTGTAGAACTGAGAAAGATCAAGGATTATGTCTCTGAGATTAACGCAATCTGCCAGGTTGATAAAGCTGTCCTGTTTGGCTCATATGCAAGGGGAATTCACAAAAAAGACAGTGATATTGATATTGCTATATTTTCAAGAAAAATCAATGATTCAAATCGGCATGAATACCTATCGCTTTTCCTGAAGCACATCCTGAAATACAGACTTGATATCCAGCCCATTGTTTTTAATACCAAAGAATATAACTCCGGAATGAATAGTTTTATTGCAGATGAGATAAAAAAGAAAGGCAAAATCATTTTCAGCAGGTAAGACAAAGCCAGCCACTCCCCCGCCTGCCTGTCCAGCAGGCAGGCGTGCCGGGAGTCCTTCCCAAGCCCTATTGATTCTATTTTAAGACTTCCGTTAAACTTTCGGTGTGGGGAATATATTAATAACTTTAGCAGAAGATTTATCTTCCTGTTATTATGGTAATACTAAAATAAGGTAATTATCTGAATAGGGATAAGAGAAATAGGGCAGACGGATATGGGATGTCTTAAATTCAAAATAAAAATGAATCAAACTGTAATACTAAATATTCTATTTTTATTTCTGTCTTTACAGCTTGCCTTTGCAGACGCTGAGAAAATCTTTAGGGAAAATAGCAAGGCTGTTGTTTTCATTGCAACATACGATAAGGATAATAAACCTATTGCTATGGGAAGCGGATTCATCGTGAGGGCTGATGGGGCAGTAGTGACAAACTATCATGTTGTAAGTGATGCAGTAAAAATCGTTGTTGCAACATCAAATAAATTTATGGTCGCTGAAGGTTTTTTGCATGCAGATAAAGAGAATGACCTTGTGATACTCAAGATTAAAGCAAACAGCCTTCCAACAGTAAAGATTGGCGATATTAAGAATGTCAATATCGGGGAGAAAGTTTATGTCATAGGAAGTCCCGAAGGTCTTGAAAACACAATATCAGATGGAATATTGAGCGGGATAAGAGAAATGACCTTAAATCAAAAGATTCTTCAATTCACTGCTCCTGTCTCCCCGGGGAGCAGTGGAGGCCCGTTATTCAATAAAAATGGTGAAGTTATCGGTATTGTCACGTCATTACTTGAAGATTCTCAAAACATTAATTTTGCCATGCCGATAAATCTTGTAAAAAATAAGTTTTTATCTAAAAAGCTTATGACACTTAAAGATGCTGTAAAAGAAAATTACAAGAAATATCCAGAATACTGGTTTTATATTGGATATCAACATGACATTAATGAGCGATATCAGGAAGCTATTGAAGCATACAAACAGGGGTTAAAAATTAAGCCCAATTACGCTGATGCATATAACCAACTTGGTATTGCTTATAGCAAATTAGACAGACAAGAGGAAGCAATAGTGGCATTTAAAAAGGCGATAAAGTTTAAACCTGATTTTGCTGAAGCATATTATAATCTTGGCCTTGCATATAATAGAACAAGCAAATACAAAGAATCTGTAGAGGCATATAAACAGGCAATAAAAATTAAGCCTGATCTTGCTGAAGCATATAATGGACTTAGTATTTCTTACGGTGGGTTAAGTAAATATCAAGAAGCCGTGGAGGCAGCTAAGCAAGCGATAAAAATAAACCCTGCTTACGCTGAAGCATATAGTATTCTTGGTCTTGCTTATAACAAGTTGGGTAGATATCAAGAGGCTATAGATGCATACAAACAAGCAATAATGATTAACCCTGATTTAACTTTAGCTCATAAATTTCTTGGCGATGTATACAGAGATCTTGGGAGATCTCAGGAAGCTATAGAAGCATATAAACAAGAAATAAAAATTAAACCTGATTATGCAGATGCTCATTTGAACATAGGGGTTTCTTATTACTTGCTAGGTATGTATAGAGAAGCTGTTGAGGCTTTTAAACAAACTATAAAGATAAAGCCTGATTATGAGCTAGCATATTTTAAACTTGGTCGTTCCTATGTTGGATTAAATTTGCTGAGAGAAGCAAAAGAATCTTATAACCAAGCTATAAAGATTAATCCTGATTGCGAGATAGCGTATCAGGGGCTTGGTTTATTATACGGTGAATTAGGTATGCATAAGGAAGCTACCGAGGCTTTTAAACAGGCAAGAAGGATTACTCCAAATGATGCAGAGAATCATTATAACCTTGGAGTTAGCTATGAAGGATTAGGTGCGTATAAGGAGGCGATTGAGGCCTTTAAACAGGCTATAAAGATTAAACCTGATTATGTAAATGCTCATTATAATCTTGGAGTTTCCTATGCCAAATCAGGCGGGTATCAAGAAGCTATTGAGGCATATAAACAAGTAGTAAATATTGAGCCGGAACATTATTACGCTCATTATAATCTTGGGTTTTCCTATTTACAATTAGGCATTTATAATGAGGCGATAGAAGCATACAAAAAAGCTATAGGGATAAAGTCTGATAGTTATTGGGCATATAACGATCTTGGTTTTACTTATGAAAAATTAAATTTATACCAAGAAGCCATAGAAGCATACAAACAGTCTATAAAGATTAAGCCTGATTTTGCAATAGCGCATTTGAACCTTGGTTTGAGTTATATAGCTATGAACGACAAAGATTCAGCTGCTGACGAATACAAAATTCTGAAAAACCTTAATCCTGAAATGGCAGATAAATTATTCAATGAGATTTACAAATAGATTCTTTGGCAATATTTTCTGAAGGAATACAACAGACACAAATAGTATGGCCAAAATCGGCAGAAATGATCCTTGCCCTTGTAATAGCGGGAAAAAGTATAAAAAATGTTGCTTGATTGTTAAAAATCCAATAAATCCCAACACAAACAAAATACAACAAAATATTTCCAAAGAGGCTTGGGGGAGAATTCAGGAGCAACAAGCAAAAGATACAATGGAAAAACAAAAGTATGGCGAAGTTCGCCCTATAATTCATACAAATTTCCAAGGAAATAAAGTTGTAGCTGTCGGTAATAGATTGTATTTGTCAAAGTCATGGAAAACCTTCCCTGATTTTTTATCTGGATATATACAGGAAGTTCTTGGAACTGATTGGGGAAATTCTGAGATAGCAAAGCCTTTTGAAGAGAGACACATAATACTTAAATGGTACGATGGCTTTTGTCATTTTCAAAACCAACACGAGAGGGATGAAAATGGCTTGTTTGCGGCAGTGCCTAATGGCATAACAGCGGCTTATTTAACTCTTGCTTATGATTTGTATATCCTTAGGCACCACTCAGCACTTCAAGAAAGAATCATCCAGAGATTGAAGCATAAAGATCAATTTCAAGGGGCAAGATATGAATTATTTGTAATAGCGACCTGCATCAGGGCAGGTTTTGATATTAAATATGAAGATGAATCTGACAGAAAAAGAAAACATACAGAATTTATAGCAACTCATAGAAATACAGGGCAAACTATTACAGTCGAGGCAAAAAGCCGACACCGAGCAGGGATTTTAGGTTTTGGTAAAGCAAAAGAGTCAGAGGTTGTGAAAGCTGGGATAGGCAGTCTTTTAAATCAAGCTCTTCTAAAACCTGTTAATTGGCCTTATGTGATTTTTATTGATCTGAATTTACCGCCATATAAGGGGAAAATTATTCAACAGACATGGTTTAAAGAAATTGTAAAAACCATAGATCAAATCGGAAATGGTTCAAAAACAGAACCAGACCCTTTTAACTTAATAGTTTTTACAAATCATCCAAATCACTATGTTAAAGAAAATGAACTTTACCCTAATTATGATACCTCATCGATTTTTCCAGAAAATACTAAAATCTTCATTAAGCACTCTGAAACACTTTTGAAAATACATGAGGCAGCATTACAGTTCGGAAATATTCCCAATGAATTTCCTGAAAATTAATTAGGATTAAGAATAGTCAGCTTTTCTCAGTTTTGCTCCGTTTTGAAAGCAGAAGTGTCATAGTCATGAAGTTAAGAAGCGTGAAAGCTGGAAAGGCAGAAAGAAAGATCATTTACCTTGCAGCAGAAAGTTTTTCCTTAAGCCACAGGTTGACCAGAGTCTCCATCGAAATATGTTTTTTCTTTGCAACGTTAAATGTTTTTTGAGCAATATTTTCCTCAAGGGCAACATACTTGGGCTCTTTTTTTAAACTTGCCCTGAATTTTACTTCTTTTGTGTCATCCCAGTAATCAGCAATATCATGAGTGTCCCAGAAGTCAGACGCTTCCTTAATGGTCTTAAACTCATCCGGGATAAATTCCGTCTTCTTTTTACTTTTTTGCATATTTTCTCCTTTCATTTTCTGTCATATCCCTTGAAGTTATGATTAATGCTCGTTTATTCTGTTTATATATAAAGTATACAGCTAAATACCTTGCCCTGCACGTTCCACCCTCATTTTTAGTTTTTTGCCGCCCGCTTTATTAACTCTCGGGATCAGGCGCAACCTCCATTTCATTGACTTGAATTCCCCCATAAGTTAATATTTCTGTATGCATTCGCATTCGGATTACGTATCCCTCCATTTGCACACTGAATACAGTCTTCTGGACGGGGCAATAAGGATAAAAGAACTGGTCGAAAAGGCAAAGGAATTTAAAATGCCTGCCCTTGCCATGACTGACCACGGGAATCTTTTCGGCACAATAGAGTTTTATAAACAGGTCTCGAAGGCCGGAATAAAACCTATCATCGGCTGTGAGGTCTATGTTGCTCCGGGAAGCAGGCTCGACAAGGACAGCACAGACAGAGAAGAGTCCTCTTTTCATTTAATACTTCTTGCAAGAGACAATCAGGGCTATAAAAACCTTGTTTCTCTTGTTACAAAGGCTTATCTCGAAGGGTTCTATTACAAGCCGAGAATAGATATGGACTTGCTTGAGCAATACAGCGGCGGCCTTATAGGCCTTTCAGCTTGTCTTAAGGGCGAAATCCCATATTTACTGCTGAGAGGTCAACTCGAAAAGGCAAGGGAAAGGGCTTTACAGTTCAAACATATACTCGGCCCTGAGAATTTTTACCTCGAAATACAGGAGAACGGAATACCTGAGCAGGCAGAAGCAAACAAAAAATTGATAGAACTTGCAACAGAACTCCATATCGGCCTTGTTGCTACGAATGATTGCCATTATCTGCACAAAAGCGATGCAAAGGCGCATGAAGTCCTCCTCTGCATCCAGACAGGGAAGACACTCAAAGACACCTCGAGGATGAAATTCAGCACCGAAGAATTTTATTTTAAGTCTCCGCTCGAAATGAAAGAGGCCTTTAAAGACGTACCGGAAGCCATTACGAATACAAGGGTCATAGCAGAGAGGTGCAATGTTGATTTCAAACTCGGGGAAATACTTTTGCCGAAATACGAAGTGGAGGGCACGGAAGGGCCTGACGGCCTTTTATCAAGGCTTGCATCAGAGGGTCTGAAAACTAAATTTAAGGATGATCCTCCACCGGAATATCAGGAACGCTTAAAACATGAGCTTGAAGTCATCAAAAAAATGGACTATGCCTCTTACTTTCTGATCGTGAGAGATTTTATAAGTTACGCCAAAAGCAAAGACATACCTGTAGGCCCGGGCAGAGGCTCTGCTGCAGGAAGCCTTGTATCGTACTGCATTGATATAACAGAAATAGATCCTCTTAAATATAATCTGCTTTTCGAAAGGTTCCTGAATCCTGAGAGGATCAGCATGCCTGATATAGACGTTGACTTCTGTCAGGACAGAAGGGGTGAAGTAATATCCTATGTTACAGAGAAATACGGCAAAGACCATGTTGCACAGATAATCACCTTCGGCACTATGGCAGCAAAGGCAGCTATCAGGGATGTAGGCAGGGCAATGGACATCCCTTATGCTGAGGTTGATAAGATAGCAAAGCTCGTGCCTAATATTGTCAAAATTACCATAGATGCTGCCCTGAATGAAGAGCCTCAGCTAAAAGAGATATACAAGACAAATCCACAGATCAAAGAGCTTATTGATATCGCAAAACGCCTTGAGGGACTTAACAGGCATGCCTCCACTCATGCAGCAGGTGTTGTGATATCTCCTGTGCCTTTGACCGAATATACACCTCTGTACAAGAGCCCTTCGGACGAAAGTATAATGACACAGTTCGATATGGGGTCTATTGAGAGCATGGGGCTTCTGAAGTTTGATTTCCTCGGGCTGAAGACCCTTACTGTAATAAAAAAGACGCTTGACCATATCAAAAAAGCCGGTGGAGACCTTTCTTTAAAAGATATTTCCCTTGAAGACAAAAAGACCTATGACCTTCTCAGTTCAGGCCAGACCACAGGGATATTCCAGCTCGAAAGTGCAGGCATGAGAGATATCCTGCTAAAGATGGGGCCGAACAGGTTTGAGGAATTGATCGCCCTTGTTGCCCTCTACAGGCCTGGACCACTCGGAAGCGGCATGGTAGATGAGTTCATTAAGAGGAAAAAGGGCAAGATCCCTGTAAAATACGACCTGCCCCAGTTAAAAGAGATACTCGATGAAACATACGGGGTCATCCTGTATCAGGAACAGGTCATGAGAATTGCCAACAAACTTGCTAACTTTTCTCTTGGACAGGCTGACATACTCAGAAAGGCCATGGGGAAGAAAAACACTCA
>MHDW01000148.1:16910-20336 GCA_001803645.1 Nitrospirae bacterium GWC2_42_7
AGAATGGCATCCCTGAGAAAAAAGCTGTAAAAATATTCGATCTTATGGGCATGTTTGCTGAATACGGGTTTAACAAGTCACACTCTGCTGCTTATGCTTATGTTTCTTACCAGACCGCATATCTTAAGGCGCACTATCCTGTTGAGTTCATGGCAGCAACGCTAAGCGCAGATATGCACGATACTGATAAGATAGTGAAATCCATCAATGAATGCAGGCATATGAAGATAGAGAGCCTTCCTCCTGATATCAATGAATCCGACAGGGAATTCAAGGTCACAGGCAACTCCATCAGATTCGGGCTTGAGGCTGTAAAAGGAGTCGGGGCTGCTGCGATCGAATCTATAATTGAAGCGAGAAACGAAGGCGGAGTATTCAGTTCGGTTGAAGACTTTGCTAAAAGAGTTGATACCCGGAAAGTGAACAAAAAAGTTCTTGAAGGACTTGTAAAGGCAGGTGCCTTTGATTCTATGGGAATGCATAGGGCCGAAGCCATGAGTATTGTCTCAGACCTGCTCAATGGTGGCAGTTCGAAAGACAGCGGACAACAGAGCATATTTGGGGAAGATTCTGAAGAGAAC
Organism: Nitrospirae bacterium GWC2_42_7; assembly: GCA_001803645.1. Lineage (GTDB taxonomy): Bacteria > Nitrospirota > Thermodesulfovibrionia > Thermodesulfovibrionales > UBA6898 > GWC2-42-7. The sequence goes on from MHDW01000148.1 coordinate 17,492, forward strand.
AATAAAGAGATCAAGGAATGGGATGAAACAGAGCTGTTGAAGAACGAAAAAGAGGCCTTGGGATTTTATATAACCGGGCATCCTCTTACAAAATACAGTATGCTGCTCAACAAACTAAAGGCTAAAAAGACCTCTGAACTTGACAATGCTCCTGACAGGGAAGAAATTGTAGTTGGCGGTGTTATCAGGAGCATTAAGAAAAAGAACGTAAAATCCACCGGAGACATGATGGCTTATCTTGCACTTGAGGATGACGAAGGAAGTATAGAGGTGATCGTATTTTCAGAACTTTATAAGAATTGCATGAGCATTCTTAAAAAAGATGCGCTCATCCTTATTAAAGGAAGCACCGATAAGGACGAAAAAGGCGTCAGGGTCCGGGCAAAGGAGGTCTCGATGCTCGAAGGTGCAGGGAAAAACAATTTCAAGCGGGTCGAGATCTTTATTAAGGACGATGTTATGTCTTCCAGTGAAAACCTCAGAAACCTAAGATCTCTGGTCAGCCAACATCCTGGAGCCTGTCAGCTTTATTTGAGAATAAGGCTTCCTGAATCACAGACACTGATAGCAACAGGGCTTAATGTAAACCCCGACACAATTCTTATTGAGACCCTTGAAAATATGGTCGGCAGGGGGGCGGTGACTTTCTCATGATAAAATCTTATCTTGATTTCGAAAAGCCTATCGAGGAGGTCGAACTACAAATAGAGGAACTGAAGCGTCTGTCAGACGGCAAAGACATAAATGTTTCCGGCGAGATAAAGAGACTCGAAAAAAAGGTGAAGGATCTCAGGACCGACATTTTTTCGAAACTCACGCCATGGCAGACCACTCTGTTAGCGCGCCACCCTGACAGACCCTATACCCTTGATTATATTGGGATGATGACCGATGAATTTGTCGAACTGCACGGTGACAGGAAATTTTCTGATGACAAGGCGATTGTAGGAGGACTTGCCAGAATAAAGAACGTTCCAGTTGTAATAATAGGGCATCAGAAAGGCCGGGGGACCAAGGAAAGGATAAAACGGAACTTCGGACAGCCCCACCCTGAAGGATACAGAAAGGCCTTGCGGCTTATGGAGCTGGCAGAGAAGTTCAAAAGGCCTGTAATAACATTGATAGATACTCCAGGAGCTTATCCAGGAGTCGGGGCTGAGGAGAGAGGTCAGGCAGAGGCAATTGCAGTTAACCTGATGCAGATGTCACGACTGAGAGTGCCGATAATTGCTATCGTAATTGGTGAAGGCGGGAGTGGAGGCGCTCTTGCGCTCAGCGTGTCAGACAGGCTTTATATGCTTGAGCATTCTGTATATTCGGTAATATCACCTGAAGGCTGTGCTGCAATTTTATGGAAAAAGAGCAGCAATGAGCTTGTTGCTGAAGATTTTGCCAGGGCTGCCGAAGCCTTAAAGCTGACTGCTCAAGACCTTCTGCGGTTTAAGATCATAGATGAGATAATCCCGGAACCTATTGGCGGTGCGCATAGAGACGTTGAGCAGACAGCTAAAAATATCTCTGAAAAGATAATTGCTGCCCTTGAAGAGCTTGCAAATAAGACTCCTGGCAAACTTGTTGAAGACAGATATAAGAAGTTAAGAAAGATCGGCAGCTTTACAGAAGAACAGAAGAGTATTTCTTAGCTGCCTAATTTAAACAAAAAAAGAGGCTTCTGAAAATCTTTTCAGAAGCCTCTTTTTTTATCAGCTGGAATTTATTTAGTTGTTAGCCTCTGCAGCCTCGTTTGCCTTCCCTAAGCTTCCGACAACATCAACCGCATATCCGAGTGCTGTGCCGAATACTGAACCAAGAACTATGCTTACTGAACCTGCGCAGAATATGCCGACCAATATCCCTATTGCGGTAATCATTCTTACTATTGTAGAAGCTTCTACAGGTCCGCCTGTGAGGTGGTTGAGCATAATAAGAGTCCCGTAACTGCCAAAGTAAAATCCAGGCACAATACCGAAGACCAGGAACGCTACCACTCCTATTGCTGCCCCGATCTTTGTCCCTGTTTTCATTGAACTTTTTCTTTCTTCTTTCATGACTTTTTCTCCTTTTAGGTTATTTATGATTTGCTGTAATTAAATGTTTTCTGTCTGTTGCAAGCGCTCCTACAACTGTGCCTGCAAGCCATCCTGCTGTTGAAAAAGCTGTGATGAATATTAATCCTGAGATCATCACACCGGTGATCATGGAAGCTGCCACTATCAGTCTTGAAAGTATTCCTGATGAAATAGGTGCTCCAAGAAGTGACCCGGCGATGTTAAGCCCCATTACTCCACCAAGGAATGATCCCGGAAGAAGTCCGTATATTGCAAAAAGTACTATGCCGCATCCTGCACCCAGGTAAGCCAGTTTTTTTGTGTTTGTGTTTGTTTTCATTTTCGTTTTCTCCTTTTTGTTTTCTTGTAAACTATATTGCATCATCCATGCCAACTCTAACAGATTGATTTTTAAGGATATGCGGCTTTGCATTGTATTCAGTGATGCAAATTCTTTTGCAGGACTGCAAAATCCGGATGTCTGCGGGTATGCGTCATTTTTTTGCTGTGTTTGAGTTCAGTTAAAGACGGACAGTTCCATATTTCCCCCTCTTAAGATAAGAGGGGGGTGGGGGAGTTATGATTCCACAGGAGCAGGGAAGATTAACGTTATGAAAATTAAAAAAATATTCTAGTAACCCCCTCAATCCCCCTTAACCCAAGAGGGAGGTTTTCAATCCTTTATGTTCTTGAAAAGGAACTTGCCAATATTGAGCAGGCCCGATTACTGCGCCTTAATGCTGAAGCGGTGGTTGCGGTAACTCAGGATAACTCCTTCAGGTGTTATCTCCTCCAGA
>MHDW01000149.1 GCA_001803645.1 Nitrospirae bacterium GWC2_42_7
TTAAAGGCTCTCCGTTGAGTTTCCTGTTTCCATGTTGCGATTTATATAACTGGCGTCAGATGAGAAAGTCTTTGTCTCAAATTTCTCAGCCCAGTTGATTTTTGCGGTCAGGCGCATCATAGCTCCAAGGGTTAAAATGGCGCCGATTGTGACTGTTAGGCCTGTATATCCTTCGAAGAAGTGTGCCAGAGAAAAGAGTATCAGGAAAATAAAATGAGAAATTCCTACTTCTACGGCAGCAAAACGCGCTCCAACAACAATCCTCATATATGAGATCACAAGGAACATTGAAGTCACAGAAGCTATCAGAAAAGAAATGTAAATATCAAGATGGTCCACTATATAAGAAAAAAGCAGATGGAACGCAAAGAATGAAGCAGCGAGGAAAATGTAGTTCATCGGGTGTATTTTGATGTCTTTGATAATACTTACCATGAAAATTACGAAAAAGAAAAAGATGAGTGATACCGGGGCAAAAAAGCTCATCTGGCTCGCAAGCGGCCCTGGGTTCAGTTTCTCCGGCATGTCCATCCCGATCTGAAAACCTGATATGAGATTTTTATATTGCCATTCAAGTTTCCACCCTGTAGCAGTTTTTTGCTTCGATGTTGGTGAGATTACGTTCGTCGGAAAATCTATGTCATTGAAGTTTGTTGTCATGGAAAGGCCGAATTGTTTTACCCGGTTTACGCCTTCGCCAAATTTATAAAACCATTTATCAAGTCCCTGGGAAACATATCCAACTTCGATCACACCTTCCTGACCTGCTCCAAGCAAAACAGGAATGGATATGACCTCCTGAGAGAAATCGTTAATTTCGATAGGTCTGCCGTTTATGCTGAGTCTGAAATTGTCAAAAATTGCGTTTTTTGATGGGAAGGTAAAGTTAATATTAAAAGTCTCCATATGTGTGAGAGGGTTGCTTATCTTATATATTCCTGAGAAATCAACTTTGTATGTGTCATACCACAACAGGCCCTTTTTCCTGTGTGTCAGATCAAAATCTACATTTACAGTGCTTGTATCGAGGTTTACATTTTTTATGCACGTCTCCGTTATTGTTTCTAATTTCCCCTTATCATTCTTTACTTTTCTCTGATATTTTTGCTCATAAAAAACGTTTGGGGCTTTTTGCTCATGGATAGAGCCCCAGAGTCCTTCCACCTTACCATATAATTTTGAGCTTTGATTATACGTCCTGCCGCTTGTTGTGCCTCCAAGAAACATCCACGCTACACTTGCCGCTGCTAAAATCAATATAATTGCAACTATTCTCTTTGTCATGTCCTTTGCCCTCCTTTTTAATTTCTAGATCTGATTTAAAGATACAGGACTACTTTGAGGATAGTATGAAGTGAGTGTGAAATGGCTGTGAAAAATTCAAACAAAAAGGAAGGTAGCGGGTCAAGAGATTGTTTTGATACGCCTTGCAGGGAGCCTGAGGGCTGCTATTGCGCCACCGTCAGATAAGTTTTTTAGTTCAATGCTCCCCTGGTGAAGAAGCGCTACTTCTTTTACAAGACTAAGGCCTAATCCGGAACTTTTTCTTCCTGTGTCAGGACGCTTGAGAGAATAGAAACGTTCAAACACCTTATTGAGTGCATAATCAGGAATACCAGGGCCGTAATCCCGAACTGTTAATTCAATAAAACCATCCGGCATGTTTATGATGTTCACAATGATCTTTCCGCCTTCAGACGAAAAATCTATTGCATTCTGAAGCAGATTAACAACAGCCTGCCGTATAAGAAAACGGTCACCTTCTAAGAAAGATTCCTTGTCAACTTTGCTTTCAAATAATATTCTTTTTGCTTCAAACACCGGGATCATATCTTTTCTGGCATCATTAAGGATTTCATTTATATTTAACCTTTCAACATCCTGAATGCTCTTTTTGCTCTCAAGTGAAGACAGCAAGAGAAGCTTTTCAACTATTGTCCTTATCCTCTCAGTCTCGATATGGATATTTGACAAAAAACGGGACTGCTGTTCAGGAGGGACCTTTTCCTTCAATAACTCCAAAGCTCCCTGAATAGCAGAAAGCGGACTTTTCACCTCATGAGTAAGGGTCTGTACATAGTTTTCAATATATTTTTTTCCGTCAAGTGCATCTCTCATTTCCTCAAATGCCTCGCCAAGCTCTTTAACTTCATTTTTACCAAGTTTGGGCAGAGAGACTTTTTTGCCGTCGCGTATTGACTTGGCATAAGCAGTAAGCTGCTGTATCGGTTTTGTAACCATTCGTGACAGCAGCAACCCAATAAGGACCACTGATAAACAAACAATCGTTCCGCCGAAAATAATTCTCTTTTTTGAGTTTTCAACAAAGCGGTTTGCTGTGCGTGTTGGCTTGCCGACTGAAAGCACGCCGATTGTTTTTCCTTTAACGATTATTGGAGATGCTATATACATGACACTTGAATAAGGATCATTTGTAATATCATGGGAAGTCCTTGCACCGTATTCTCCTCTAAGCGTACGTCTTACGTCTATCCATTGGGAATAGTCCTTGCCCTCGTCCCTGCCGTTATCAGAATCGAATATAACTGTTCCGAGTGTATCTGTAATATATACTCTAAAGTCCACATCCTGCTTAATAAAGTCATAGATCTTTGCTGAAAACGATTTGTTATGTATGTCTTCAAAAGTCTTACGGAAGATTTTTATATCTACCTTGTCCCCTTTGATATTCATTGCGGCAATTGAAGCTAGAATTCTGGAAGTATCTATGAGAGATTCTTCAGTGATTTTACGGTATTGAGGTTTAAGGTCATTTACAATCCAGGAGACTAAAACATAGAAACTGATCCCGATGATTATCAGGATACCAAGGAATATCCGTGTCTGAATTCTCAACTGCTTTCCTTAAGAGAATATCCGAGTCCTCTGTGTGTAACAATAGGTTCTTCTGCAGGACGAATGGATTTTAGTTTCTGGCGTATTGTCTTAATATGAGTGTCGACTGTTCTGTCGAGACTCATCTCGGGCTCTTCCCATACAAGACTCATAAGTTGTTCACGGCTGTATACACGGCCTGGGTTTCTGACAAAAACACTCAAGAGCTTGAACTCATAGCGCGAAAGATCAAGAGGTTTGCCATGGTAGGAAATGACCAAACGTTTTTCGTCAAGCTGAAAATGTGTGTGAGGGACATTTCCCGATTCAGCAGATTTATTCATCTCGTTGGATGTCCTTCTTAAAACAGCTCTAACTCTCGCAGTAAGTTCACGCGGGCTAAAAGGTTTTGTGATGTAATCATCAGCGCCAATTTCTAAACCTACGATCCTGTCTATTTCATCTGAGCGGGCAGTAACAAAAATGATCGGCACAGAAGAGTTTTTACGTATTTGTCTTACGAGATCAAAACCATTAATATCAGGAAGACCGATATCAACAATAGCAATTGCGATGTCTTTATTTTTTATAATTTCCAGCGCCTCTTTCCCGGTTGCACAATAGATAGACTCAAATCCTTCTGTTGAAAGGGCGTAGGTAATGTTGTCTGCTATAGAGATCTCATCTTCAACGACTAAGATTTTCTTTGCCATTTTGACTTTTGTTTTTATTGGATTTTAGCTTTTACAAATATGACGAGATATCCGAATTCATTTCTTGCGATGCAATCATCATTAATTCTAATGCTTAAACACCCTCTGTCCTGTAAAGACCATCGCGAGTTTTGGGTTTGCCTGATTGCAGGCTTCTATTATTTCAAAATCACGCTCTGAGCCTCCGGGCTGAACAACTGCGGTTACACCCTGCTTTATTCCAACATCAAGCCCGTCCCTGAACGGGAAGAACGCATCTGATACCATGGTTGAACTAATAAGCCCGCCTTTGTCATTTTTTGTCTGGACATCAATTTCCCGCAGAGCTGAAGCATCCCTCTTGCCCTGTTCTGCTTCGAGCTCAAATGTTTTGTAAGGTATGCCGTATTTTTTGAAGCACAATGCGTCTGCGTATTTTGTATATGCTTTAGAAACAGCTATCTCTGCGACTCCGACCCTGTCCTGTTCGCCTGTGCCTATGCCGACCGTAACGCCGTCCTTAACATAGATCACAGAGTTTGAAGTTATTCCCATCTCTACGCTCCAGCCGAATATCATGTCCTCATATTCCTTTGCAGTGGGAGTTTTTTCAACAGCATATTCTTTCCCTTTATAGACTGTTTTTGCAGGGAGGAAATCTTCTTTTGTCCGTATCCTGCTCAACTGTGACTGCTGAACAATGAGGCCGCCGTCTATAAGTGATTTGAATTCAACAAACCTGAAGTTCCTGTGTTTTTCTAATTCATTGATTTTGTTGACCCGGATGATCCTCAGGTTCTTTCTCTTTGAAAGGATCTCGACAACGCCATCTTCAAAATCAGGAGCCGCGACAACTTCAAGATAATTAGCGCTAACCATCTCTGCGGTTGCTCTGTCCATAGCCCTGTTGACAACAAGACATCCTCCAAAGGCAGCTATTCTGTCAGACATGTTCGCTTTTTCATATGCTTCGGCAATTGTTTTTCCGAAGGCAGCACCGCAGGGATTGTTATGTTTAAGTATTGCTGCAGCAGGTTTGTCCATGAGATATTTCATTATATTCAGACCGTTATCGAGGTCTGTCATATTGGTTTTTCCGGGATGTTTGCCTGATTGTATCATGTCCTCTTCTGTGATACTGCTGACAAGGCCGTTGCCGGGTTCGATAAATTTACAATTGCCCAACATAAGATTTCCGTTTACAAGTTCATAAATAGCTGCCTGCTGGTCCGGATTCTCCCCGTAGCGGAGCCCCTTTTCTATGAGCTCGCCTGTTTTTTCATCAGGTATTTTCCATGCCCTTTTTTTATAGACTAAGGTCTGCTCCCCGAATTTGATGGTCATATCATCAGGGAAATTATCATCCATTATGGTCTTGTACATTTTTTTCAGGTCTGACATGGCTAAGCTCCTTTTTGAATAAATTATAAAATATAGTACCCTGTTAATAAACCTTCTTCTCTATAACGAAAAGGCTTGGGCTTTCTAAGTGGTAAAAACAACAAGTTAATGATAGCAAAATATATTATCAAGATGGAAGGGTTCTTGTCGCGCAAAAGGTACATGACGAAAAAGGAGAAGTCTATTGTTTCTGTTTCTTACTCAAACTGCGGGGTAAATTCCCTCTCCCTTGAGGGGAGAGGGTAGGGAGAGGGTGATTGAATTGATCTCAAAGGGGTTAATCCCTGCAAAAGACCTCAGAAAAAAATCAACGCATGTGAAACAGCTATTAAGAAACTCTTCAGGAAATAAGAAAGAAGCTTCGTAGGACACCCTCCCCTCAATCCCCTCCTCTATGAGCCGTTGGCTCCGAGCCATAGGCCCTCAAGGGAGGGGAAGTAATTGTCCGCACAAAAAAAAGAAGACCTTATTTCTATTTGTCCTGTTTTTGAGGATTAAGGACGAGTTCTGTTATTATTTTGGCGTCTCTTGCCCCTATGACCACAAGACCATCAGGCATTATCAATGTCGGGGTGCCTGTTATATCCAGTTCAGCGCTGAGCTTCATATTCTCATCAGGTATTTTTGTATCGCAATCGGGTTTGGGTATCGGCTTCTTTTCAAAGTTGTCTTCAAGCAGTTGGAGAGAGTTGCTGCATATTATGCTTTGTGATTTCCAGTATGCATCCGGATGCATTTTCAACGGCATAAGCTTAATATAGAATGCTATGTCCTTTCTTTCTGAAAGTACTTTCTTTAACTCAGAATGAAGTTTGCCGCAGAAGGGACAGTCAGGATCTGTAAATACAATAACTTTATATTTCGCATCTTTTACTCCCATTAAGAGAGCGTTATCCAGGGGTATTTTTGATGTATCCAGATATTTTTTGAGTGCTTTGTTTTTGTTGACAGCAGGCTCAGGGGTTTTGCCTGACAAAGCTTCAACCTCGAACAACGGGCCTCCCACAATATATTTTTTAGAGAAGCTCAAGTACATCGTTCCCTGCGCCCCATTATTTTCTATGGCTATTTCCCATAGGCCACCTACAGGGCTCATCTTGATATCGAGAACTTTTACATTAGGAGCATTCACGCTTACCAGTACCTCGCTGACCTCTTCGGGTTTTAGACTATGGCACTTCATGCAGTCTTCTTCACAGCCTCCGAAGCCAAAGGCATTAGTGTTTAAAAAAATGGCTGAAATAAATATCACCAAAGAAAAGATCGCTTTCATAATAACTGTTCTCCTTTTGCTGTTATTCTGTATTGTCCAGAATCATTTTTGTGAACCTTCCAAAAACTTTCGTGAAAGATTCCCGGCAAGCGGGAATGACACTGAAAATAAATATATACTGTTGTATTTTAACATGAAATCCGGAGCAGAGGTCATCTCTTTACCCTAAGTATTCCCTCCATTTGTGTGATTTTATGTATCAGGGATTTAAGTTGCGCATTGTCCTTTACTTCAATGACAAAGGTTATATGGCCTTTTCTTTCCTGTGTTGAAGTTGCCTCAAGATGACTGATATTTATATTGACAGACGAGATGAGCGAACTCAGGTTGGCCAGTATGCCCGGTTTGTCTATAGTCTCCACAAATAGCTTTGCTAGTGCTATCGAATCACCGGAAGACTGCCAGTCAACATCAACGAGGCGGGCTTCTTCAAAGGAAAGCCTTTCGAGGTTGGAGCAGTCCTTGCGGTGGATCGTAACTCCTTTGCCTATGGTTACAAAACCAACGAGACTGTCGCCGGGTATCGGATAACAGCACTTGCCTGTATGGTAAAGGATATTATCAACACCTTTTATTGTTATGCCTTTTTGTTCCTTGATAGGCCTTTGGATCTTGGGATGGACTGTTTCTTCCTCATGTTTTTCCGGCATCAGCCTGTTTGCTACCTGATGGGGCGAAATCCGGCCAAACCCTACTGCAACGTAAAGTTCCTCAAGGGAGTTTATATTGAAGTTTTTTGCGACCTTCAGCATCTCGTCGGATTTAAGAAAAGAGCTCATCAGCCCGTGTCTTCTTAGCTCGTCTTCAAGAAGTTTTATGCCGAGCTCAATGCTCTGGGCCTTTTCCTCTGTCTTGACCCATTGTTTTATTCTGCTCTTTGCCCTCTGAGTTACAACGAATTTGAGCCAGTCACGGCTTGGGCCATGGTTTGGAGATGTTATTATCTCGATGGTATCGCGGTTCTTAAGCTTGTATCTAAGAGGAACGATCTTGCCGTTGATCCTTGCTCCAACGCATTTATGTCCGATCTGTGTGTGTACAGTGTATGCGAAATCAACAGGGGTTGAGCCGGAAGGCATCTCTTTTATCTCTCCCTTTGGGGTGAAAACATATACAACCTCCAGCATGACCTCGCCTTTTACAGCCTCCAGAAAGTCCATTGCATCAGAGTCTTCCTTCTGCCCCTTTATAAAGTCCCTGAGCCAGGAGATATACTGGCTGCTCTTCTCATCAATACTGCCTTTTTCCTTGTATTGCCAGTGTGAGGCAATACCCTCTTCTGCCAGTTGGTGCATCTCTTTAGTCCTTATCTGGAATTCTACCCTCTCTCCTTTTGGCCCGATAACAGTTGTGTGCAGTGACTGGTACATATTGGATTTTGGCACCCCTATATAGTCCTTAAAACGACCGGGTATAGGAGTCCAGAGCGAGTGTATGATCCCGAGTATGGCATAACAGTTTGATTTTGAATCAGTCTGGATCCTGAGCCCGAGGACATCATGGACCTGATCGAATGTTATCCGTTGCTTCTGCATTTTCTGGTAGATCCCATAGTAATGTTTTATCCTGCCTGAAACTTCACAGGGTAGATTCTCTTCAGAGATCTTTTTGTTTATTAATTCTATCAGTTCTTTCAGGTACCCTTCCTGCTCCTCTTTTCTCTTTGCAACTTTTCTGACGAGTTCATCATAAAGGTCCGGCATCAGGGCTTTGAAGCTGAGGTCTTCCAGTTCTGTTTTCAGCCAACCAATGCCCAGCCTGTTGACGATCGGAGCATATATCTCAAGAGTCTCGTTGGCTATGCGCTGCTGTTTGTTCTCAGGCAGGTGATGCAGTGTCCGCATATTATGCAGGCGGTCTGCAAATTTTATCATTATTACCCTTATATCTTCGGACATGGCAAGTATCATTTTTCGGAAGTTCTCGGCCTGTGCCTCTTTCTTTGTCCTGAACTCCATTTTGGATAGTTTCGTGAGCGCCTTGACTAAAAATGCTATTTCTTTGCCGAAGATACCTCTTATGTCTTCTGTGGTTGTTCCGGTGTCCTCTATTGTATCGTGGAGAAGGCCTGCGACGATCGAGGAAACGTCCATTGTCATATCAGCAAGTATGTAGGCAACGGCAAGGGGATGTTTTATATAAGGCGAGCCCTCTATTCTTTTCTGGCTGCAATGCGCTTCGCTCGAGAAGTGATATGCTTTTATCAATGTGTCCAGATCCGCATCCGGACTATAGACACGTATCTTTTTCAAGAGAAGATCGAGCGAAAGATATTCAGGCATATTTTTATTATACAATAATTCTTCTGAACTGGAATTAATCATTGTGATCCAATGCCTTGACTTAAATTTATGACCTCGGATAAGATAAAAATCCAGGTTAAATGTAATGCAAATAGCGATTGGCAGTGATCATGCCGGCTTTGATTTAAAAGAAGATATTGTCGGACTTTTAAAGACCCTCAATATTGATTGTTTAGACTGCGGCCCAAGCAACAGAGACTCAGTAGACTATCCTGATTTTGGCGGAAAGGTCTCCGGACTTGTTTCAGAGGGAAAGGTCGAAAGAGGCATCCTTATCTGCGGTACAGGCATAGGGATGTCCATAGTCGCAAACAAGTATCCTAATGTCAGGGCTTCTCTTTGTAATGAGCTTTTCACTGCAAAAATGAGCCGTATGCATAATGATGCGAACATACTTGTTATCGGAGGACGGATCGTCGGAAAGGACCTTGCGCTTGAGATCGTAAGGACATGGCTGGCTACTGCTTTTGAAGGAAACAGGCATTTAATGAGGATCAATAAAATAAAAACCATAGAGGAAGATCTGAACATACATGGCACAGGGAAATCTTAAAAAAACTGATCCGCAGGTCTATGAGTCAATCCGGAACGAAAAAAACAGGGAACATGCGAAAATAGTCCTTATTGCCTCGGAAAATTATGTGAGCAAAGCAGTCCTTGAAGCGCAAGGTTCCATATTCACCAATAAGTACGCAGAAGGTTATCCGGGCCGAAGATATTACGGTGGATGCGAGTATGCAGATGTAGTAGAAAATCTTGCAATAGACAGAGCCAAGCAACTTTTCAAAGCAGAACATGTTAATGTCCAGCCCCATTCAGGAAGTCAGGCTAACATGGCTGTATACTTTGCCATGCTTAAACCCGGAGACAGAATACTCGGCATGAGCCTGAATCACGGAGGCCATCTTTCACATGGCGCATCAGTCAATTTTTCAGGGATGCTTTATCAAAATGCCTCCTATGGCGTTAATAAGGAGACCGGCTATATAGATTATGATGAGGTGAGAAGACTGGCGCTTGAGCACAGGCCCAGAATGATAGTGGTCGGCGCAAGCGCATATTCGCGGGTCCTTGATTTTAAGGCTTTTTCAGATATATCAAAAGAGGTCGGCGCATATCTTATGGCGGATATTGCGCATATAGCAGGGCTTGTTGCTGCAGGGATCCATCCATCGCCAATACCATATGCTGATTTTGTGACAACCACAACTCACAAGACAATGAGAGGCCCGCGCGGCGGCATGATAATGTGCAGGGCAGAGCATGCAAGAGCCATAGACAAGATGATATTCCCCGGAATTCAGGGCGGGCCTCTTGTTCATATAATAGCTGCAAAGGCCACAGCTCTGAAGGAAGCCATGAGCAAGAGTTTTGTGAAATATCAGGAGAGGGTTGTTAAGAATGCGCAGAAACTCTCTGAGGAACTCAGCAAAAGGGATTTTAGGATTTTTTCAGGCGGTACTGATAATCATCTTATGCTTGTAGATCTGACAAATAAAGGCATTACAGGCAAAGAGGCAGAGATCGCATTGGATAAAGCAGGGATAACAGTAAATAAAAATGCTATTCCTTATGACGAGAGGCCCCCTTCAGTAACAAGCGGAATACGGCTCGGAACACCTTGCATAACAACGCGGGGCATGGGAATACCTGAGATGACAAAAATAGCGGATATAATATCTTCCATCATACATAACAGTAACGAAGACAAGGCAATTAAAGAAATTGCAAAGAAGGTCAAAACACTCTGCGATAAATTCCCTGTTTACAAATGAAATTTAAAATAACCCACCCCTGCACCCCTCCAAGGAGGGGACTTTTTTTGATTACCCTTTTGGGAGAGGACTATTTTTTTAATTCCCCTCTTGGGAGGGGTGCAGGGGTGGGTTTCTCGTATAACTGAAGGGACAACATGAAATGCCCTTTTTGCGGAAATACTGAAGACAAGGTCATTGATTCCAGAACCAGCAAGGAAGGCGACTCAATACGCCGCAGGCGCGAATGCATCAAGTGCGCGAGACGTTTTACATCATATGAGAGGGTTGAAGATGTTGTTACAATGGTTGCTAAAAAGGACGGAAGGCGTGAACCCTTTGACACAAACAAAGTAAAAGCCGGCCTTGTCATCTCCTGCAAAAAAAGGCCTATTGAGATCGAGATCCTTGACAGGATCGCAGAAGACATCGAAAGGAAGCTCAATGCCCTTAACGTTAAAGAGATCGAAAGCTCATGGATAGGTGAAGCGATAATGTCAGCGCTTAAAGATCTTGATAAGGTTGCATACGTGAGATTTGCTTCTGTATACCGGCAGTTTAGAGACATAAATGACCTGATGGATGAGGTCAAGACCCTTTTTGACAGTAAAGAAAAACCATAATGAGCAACCCCCTTCTTTTGATAATAGAAGATGATGAAACAATCACCTTGAGTCTGAAGGTTTTTTTTGAAGGCAGGGGATGCAATGTTCTAAATGCATCAACAGGGGAGGAGGGACTCAGAATAGCGCTCAAGGAAGTGCCTGATACTGTTCTTCTGGATCTCAGGCTTCCAGATATCCACGGAATTGAAATTCTAAAGGCAATAAAAAGAGACTATCCTGAGATATCAGTAATTATAATGACAGGCTATGGAGAGATTGAAGAAGCTGTCAAGGCCATGAAACTCGGAGCGGAATATTTCTTTAAAAAGCCGATCGATATGGATGAACTTGCTGTAATTGTTGAAAAGAGCCTCAGTATAAAGCAGATAAGACAGGAAGCCATATTAAACAGAGAATCCCCTTATTTGATCATAGGCAGGAGCAAGCAGACACAAGGTCTTATTCATATGATAAATCTTTTGGCGGCTAATCCCGCGACTACCATAATGATCTACGGGGAAACCGGAACCGGCAAAGAACTGGTGGCGCGTAATATACATGCGTTAAGCAGCAGAAAGGAAAAACCTTTTGTTGATATAAACTGCGCTTCGATCCCTGAAAATATCTTCGAAAGTGAACTCTTTGGATACGAGGCAGGGGCCTTTACGGATGCTAAAAAAACAAAAAAGGGTCTGTTCGAGCTGGCAGATGGAGGAACACTTTTTCTGGATGAAATTGGGGATATGCCCCAGAATGCACAGGCAAAGATCCTGAAAGTACTTGAAAGCAAAACATTAAAACGTCTTGGTGGCACAAGGGACATAACTGTAGATGTCCGCATAATAGCTGCAACCAATAAAGACCTCGAAGGACTGACCAAAAAAGGTTTGTTCAGGGAAGACCTTTACTACAGGCTGAATGTAATGCCTTTAATTATATCGCCTCTGAGAGAAAGGGTTGATGATATACCTTTTATTGCTGTTTTTCTTCTTGAGGAGATAAAAAATACCATCGGCAAAAAGGAAATAGGAAAGTTAACAGACGAAGCTATTGATCTGTTGAGTTCTTATCAATGGCCAGGAAATGTCAGAGAATTAAGGAATGTGATCGAACGGGCAGCAATACTCTGCCAGCAGGGGGACATTTTGACCAGGCATCTGATCCTGCCGGAGGAAAAAATACTGCAGAAAAAACCGATGGCTTTGAGTGAAGTTGAACAAGATCATATAAATAGAACTCTTCAACTTACAGAAGGAAATAGATCAAAGGCCGCTCAAATACTTGGTATTGCCAGATCAACCCTCAACGAGAAAATTAAGCTGTATAACCTCAGCTGACTGATTTTCGGTCGCCCTGTCTTAAATTCGGTCAGTCTTTGAAGTTTTTAGTTATCAATAAGTTATTCAAAATACCCCTGCTATAACTCTTTAAAGCTATCAGTAACAAG
This sequence comes from Nitrospirae bacterium GWC2_42_7, assembly GCA_001803645.1. Lineage (GTDB taxonomy): Bacteria > Nitrospirota > Thermodesulfovibrionia > Thermodesulfovibrionales > UBA6898 > GWC2-42-7. The sequence continues at coordinate 12,311 of MHDW01000149.1, forward strand.
CCTGCGTCAAAGTTCCTTTGATTGTCATTGCGAGCAGAGCGAAGCAATCTCATTTGTTTTTTAAATCAATAAGCTGCAGATTGCTTTGTCGTGGAAACCACTCCTCGCAATGACCCTTTTTAAACTGAATTCAACTATTAACGAAAACCAGAAATATTAATTTTGAATTCTTTGGCATCTGGCTTGCATTAATCAATACTGAAAATTAATTTGGGAGGCATATAAATGAAAAAAATATTGATCGTTGACGATGAACAAACAATCCTTATCGCACTTTCTCACCTGCTGAGCAATAAGGATACAACTGTGATCACAAGCAACAGGATAGAAGAAGCTGAAGAGGCCCTGTCACGCTACACCTTTGACCTTGTCATAGCTGACATACGGATGAGCGGAATGTACGGGATAGAAGGGCTTGAGCTTCTCAGCTATATCAAGAAGGTACGGCCTGAGACAGAGGTGATAATAATGACGGCTTACGGATCTGAAGAGATAAAGGAGGACGCTTACAAACGAGGAGCTTTTTACTATTATGAAAAGCCGATAGATATTACTCATCTTATATCAAAGGTGACGGCACTTGGCATAGTTGTAACAACACTGCCGGCTTCCAGGATATAAATGGCTCCACGCAAAACAGGAGGATGAAATGACAGGGTTAAATAAAATACTTGTAGTAGATGATTCCCAGCTTATACATTCGATGTACAGGCTTGTGCTTCACAGGTATGCCGGGTGCAGGATCCTTGATGCGATGAACGGCCTTGAGGCGCTTGATGTGCTCTCAAAGGAGAGCGATTTTGATCTCATTCTCCTGGATATAAACATGCCTGTTATGAACGGTATACAGTTCATGGAAAAACTCAAAAAGGACAACCTCTACAGAAAAATTCCGATAATAGTCATAAGCACCGAAGGAAAGGAAGAAGATACTCTGACTGCTTTAAAGCTCGGTGCCACGGGTTATGTTGTTAAACCATTTAAACCGCATATGCTCCATGAACTTATAGAGAAGGTGCTTGCAAGGAAATCATTAGCAACAATAGGGGCAAAGAGCGGATAGGCCATGGAATATAATGAGCTGATAAAGGACTTTCTTGATGATGCAAACATGCATATCAATGAGTTTGACAATGCATTGCTGTCATTGGAGAAGAACGGGCTTAATAATGAGATTGTCTTTAACACACTGGGTTCTCTTCATACACTAAAGGGCAACTCAGGCATGATGGGGTTTGAATCACTGAAGATCTATATACACCAGATCGAAGAGGTGCTCAAGAGGGTCAACGACAATAAGCCAGAACTCGGAATAGTGATGGATCTGCTTTTTGACAGTGCAAATGTTGTAAGAAATGCCATTCTGTGCATAGCAAAAGACCCTTCTTTGAATCCGGACCTTACCGAGAATATTCTGGCTCTCCAGCAGAATCTTGAAAATGAATCCGTGATAGCAGGAAAAGAGAATATGGAGCTTGCCTCATATCTCGGGACAAAGACAGATACTATAAAAGTTGATTTCAAGAGACTTAATGATCTTCTGAACCTTGTGGGCGAGCTGGTGATATTTAAAACAAGGCTTAACCAGATAGAGTCTGATATCAGGGAAACGGTCGGCCATAGTTCTCTTTCTAAAGAATTCAATGACGGCCTGGAACTCATGGGAAAGACCATATCAGGCCTGCAGGAAGGAATCATGAGGGCAAGGATGCTTCCGGTAAGTTATGTTTTTAATAAATTCCCAAGGATGGTGAGAGACCTCTCGAAATCACAGGGGAAAGAGATACGTCTGGTCTTCGAAGGCGAGGACACAGAACTGGACAAGACCGTTATCGACGAAATCGAGGAACCTCTACTACATATTATCAGGAACGCGATAGATCATGGTATAGAGGCTCCTAAGGAAAGAGTAGCAAAAGGCAAATCCCATTATGGCAGTATAAGGCTCTCTGCGAGCCAGGAATCAAATTATGTGATCATAAAGGTAGAAGATGACGGCAAGGGCATAGATTACGAGCATGTCAGGGAAACGGCCATACAAAAAGGCCTTATAAAAGCTGATGATCCTTTTGATAAAGAGAGCATTCTCTTTCTTTTATTTTCGGCAGGGTTCACAACAAAGCAGGAAGCTACTGATATATCAGGCAGAGGGGTTGGCCTTGATATTGTAAATAAGAACATCTCCAAGCTGAACGGGCAGATAATCGTTGAGAGCACTGTGGGCAAGGGCTCCAGTTTTATTATTAAGCTTCCGTTGAGCCTTGCGATAATACCGGCCTTGATGGCTGAGGCAGGAGAAGAAATATACGCAATTCCGATGAGCGCTGTTGATGAGAGCATTAAGGTCAGGGAAGAGGATATTCATATGATCAATAATCATGAGGTCATACGGTTCAGGGAGAGGGTGATCCCGGTTGTCAGGCTTGATGATTTCTTCGGCCTTGAAAAAAAGAGAATGAGTAGATTTTATCTGGTGATACTCGGCAGGGCTGAAAAACGTCTTGCGATCGCTGTAGACAGATTAAAAGGACAGCAGGAGATAGTCATAAAGCCTCTGGACGATACATTCGGAAAGTCCTATGGAATAGCAGGGGCCTCTATTCTCGGTGACGGAAGGATCGTCCTGATAACAGATGTCATGGCGTTCTGGAATACCGGAGACTCGAAAAAAATCAATGCTAAATAATGGAATTAAGAGAGGAGGAACTTAAATGACGAACATACATCTTCCGGCTTCAGGGCTTGCTGAAGATATTCTCGAAAATTACAAAGAAGAACAGAAGGACGTTCACCTGGTCACATTCAACCTTGGTGAGGAATACGGCGTGCCGATCAGCCAAGTGCAGGAGATAGTGAGGGTTGGAGGCATCACGATGGTACCGAACTCTCCTTCTTACATGGAGGGCGTAATAAACCTCCGGGGCCGGGTCCTTTCAGTGCTGAATCTCAGGAAAAGGCTGGGCCTTTCTGACAAGGTTGCGAGCAATGCTTCCAGGATAATTGTGACCGAGGTCGGCAGCAAGGTGATAGGCCTGCTTGTTGATGCGGTCTCGCATGTTATTAAGATTCCGTCAGAATCTGTTGAGGCCCCGCCTGAGGAAGTCCTAGAGATCGACACTGATTACATAACAGGGGTCGGAAAAATAAAAGAGCGGCTGATCATCCTTCTTGATCTCGAAAAACTTCTCAAGAGGGAAAAAATAGAGATCAGCGAGGTTGAGGCTGGTCCCCATCCGGGAGGCGATGATGGGAAGGACCAATAGCACTGTATTTATAAGAAGCAAGAGAGCAAGGCAGGAGATTTCCTGCCCCTGTTCTTTAAAAATAAACTCATCTGATTTCAGGAGGTAGCTATGAAAATGAAGATAAGCACAAAGCTTTTTACCGGTCTGGGCGTGATACTTTTTATGGTTGTTGTGATGTCAGTCACTTTTTATCTGTCATTGCAGAATGTCGAGAAGATAAAGACCGAAACGCTTGAGCTTTCGGAGATGAATACCTTCTTTTCTGAAAGGGTTGTTGATCACCTTAAGTGGATGGACGGTATTTCTTCAGGGCTGTTTATGCTCGGGAAGGATTTTCAGGGAAAGCTTGACCCTGAGGAATGTAATCTCGGAAAATGGATGAAGACCTTCAAGCCATACTCAAGCGAGATAGCCGAGCCTTTTAATGCCATGGATGCTCCCCACAGGGAACTACATGAGTCAGCTGTAGCAATAATTGCGAACATGCAAGAAGGAAAAAAAGATAAGGCCCAGGACATTTTCAAAAAAGAAACAATGCCTGCAGTAGCTTCTGTGCAGGACAGTCTGAACAAAATGAAAGAGATACTGAAAAAGGATGAGGGCTTAAAAGACAAGCAGTTGAAGGACGCTATTAGCAAGGCGGATACTATCGGGATCGCCCTGGCTATTTTCACGATATCTTTTGGGCTTATAGGCGGGATATTCTTCGTCAGAGGGGTAAGCAACGGGATCACAAGGCCGATCGAAATATTGAAGGCTGCAATGAACGAGATAGCAAACGGAGACCTTACCAGGGAAGTAAAGATAGACAAGGGAAGCGAAGAGATAATGAAGATGGCTGAAGAATTCAATAAGGTCCTTAAGGGGCTGAAGGATATAATCAGGAATACAGTTAATTCCTCTTATCATGTATCTATGTCAGCAGATACTGTTGCGAAGAACTCCAACCAGATAGCCCTTTCCGCACAGCAGGAAGCTGCTGCGACTGAAGAGACCACCTCCTCAATGGAAGAGATGGCGTCATCTATCAATCAGGTGGCAAAGAACACAGAAGCCCTTGCAACGAATGTTGATGAAACGTCCTCGACTATCAATGAGATGGCAGCATCCATAGAACAGGTCGGAAAAAGCACAGAATTGATGGCTACATCAGTTGAGGAAACGTCTGCTACCATAGAGCAGATGATCATGTCAGTAGAACAGATAGCAAAAAATTCAGGGGCTATGACAGATTCGGTATCAGAGACGTCACTGACAGTCGAGAACCTGCTCACATCAGTTGAGCAGATATCAAAGGGCACGGAGTCTCTCAAGGGTATGGTGGTCGAAGCTTCAGGGACAATAGAAGAGATGACCAGGACAGTAAGCGAGGTGACCACCCGCATACAGGGTGCCAACCAACTGAGCAAAAATGCTTACACCGAAGCTGAAGAGGGGGGCAAGTCGATTTACAAGAGCATAGAGAGCCTCCGGAATATCGGCAGCACAACAGAAAGAACAATGGAAGTGATACAGAACCTCGGGAAGCGTTCTCAGGAAATAGGCTCTATAGTTGAGGTGATAGACGAGATCGCAGACCAGACCAATCTCCTTGCGTTGAATGCTGCGATAGAGGCAGCAAGGGCTGGTGATGCAGGCAGGGGTTTTGCTGTTGTTGCTGAGGAGATCAGGAAGCTTGCAGAAAGGTCCATGGGCGCAACAAAAGAGATAGCAGGAGTGATAAAACAGGTACAGAACGAGACCGAAATAGCAATAAAGGCAACAGAGGAGACTTATCGCGAAGGCAAAGGCGGGATAGCACTTGCTGAAAGCAGCAGGGATGCTTTTAATGAGATAATAGGTTCCATGAAGGAAAGTTCGGATGTGATGCAGGGGATAGCCAAGTCTACTTCAGAGATCAATAAGGCGATAGATCAGGTCATGACATACGTCTTTGATATGAAATCGTCAACAGAAGATGTTGCTACCGTTGTGAGTGCGCAGGCAAATGGCGCAGGTTCTGTGCGGAATTCACTCGAAAAGATGAACAAGATGGTGCAGGAAGTTAATATTGCGTCAAAGGAACAGGCCATTGGAGGCAAACAGATACGGGAAGTGCTTGAACGCATGAAGCATATTGTGCACGAAGTGGGTATCGCGATCAAGGAGCAGGTAGGAGGCACTAAACAGATAGTAGAGGCTGTTGAGATAATGCATAAGATGACAAAAGGCGTTGCTAACGCCACGTCCGAGCAGAAACTGGGCGGTGAGAATATTGTAAGGGCGATGGAGGGAGTGACCCAGATATCCGCAGACAACCTGAAACTGGCAAAAGATATGGTCGAGTTGTCAGAGAGTACACTTTTCCAGGTAGAGAACCTTCAGTATTCTGTAAGCACGTTCAGGATACACTCGAATGGCAGCAAGCGGTGCTGGGATATAATGAACTGCCCTACAGCCTCACGTCAGAAATGCCCGGGATATAACTCTGAAGAAGAACGCTGCTGGCAGATAGCGGGCACGTGGTGCA
>MHDW01000150.1:0-1344 GCA_001803645.1 Nitrospirae bacterium GWC2_42_7
CGAAGCCCTATTTTTCCAAAAAAGTCAGTTATGAAAGAAAATCAGGTAAAATACATAACCGGACATTCCTATTGTGGTAAGAATAGGACATTTCTATTGTGGTACTACAGTAGTAAAAAAAACACTTGACTTGAGCTCGTATATGAACGGATAATGTCAGCAAAAGCGAACTTCGTATAGCAAAGGGGGATTCTGCAAGTGACTATGAAAGGGGTTTTGCCTGAGTTTCAAGAATTTCTTATTTCTCACAAATTAGCTTCTGAAAAAAACGTCATTTTTCTGGCAGTATGGGTCAGCAAGTTCCTCGCCTTCAGCAACAGGCAGGGAAAACAAGACATCAACCTTACAGTTACTGAGTTTCTGGACTCTCTCGAAGTCAAGGAAAATATTAAGGACTGGCAGGTTCGCCAGGCTGGAGAGGCTGTGCGCCTCTATCTTAAACACTTCAAAGGCTGCGAAGTCCTGAGCGATGCACAAGGTACATCCGGACCGAAAGCAAGCCTTGCTGACAGACCAAAGCTCCTTTCGGAGATGAAGAGGCTGATCAGACTCAAACACTTTGCCTACAACACTGAACTTGCTTATCTTGACTGGGCGGAGCGCTTCTTCACTTTTGTCCGCGAAACTACGAAAAGCGGACGTGTCTCAGACCTTACCGCAGAGGCTGTTCAGAATTTTCTCAGCCATCTTGCAATCACTAAGCGAGTTGCGTCTTCGACACAGAACCAGGCGCTTTGTGCCCTTGTGTTTCTTTTCCGGGACGTGCTGGGACAGGAACTTGGCGACATTACAGGCATGGTTTGGGCCAAGCGGGGGAAAAAACTGCCAGTGGTGCTTTGGACCGAAGAAGTAAAAGCGCTCTTCCAGCGCCTTTCAGGCACTCCGCTGTTGATGGCACAGTTGCTATACGGTTCAGGCTTACGCATCATGGAATTCGCCCGTCTGAGGGTCCTGGATGTCGACTTCGAGGGGAAGCTGATTGTAGTCCGGAACGGCAAAGGAGACAAGGACAGAATGACCATTCTTTCTAAGGCGGTAAAAGGACCGCTCCGGCTCCACATTGAAAAGGTAAAGACCCTGCATGACAAAGACTTGTCCGCCGGTCATGGTGAAGTATATCTTCCGACTGCCCTTGCCAGAAAATATCCGAAGGCTGCAAAAGAATGGAAATGGCAATATGTTTTTCCGTCGGCCAACCTGTCTGTGGATCCCCGAAGCGGCAAGGTCAGACGCCATCATGTCAGCGATAAGGGCATCCAAAGCGCCATAGGGAAGGCAGTTAAAGAGGCGGGCATTATGAAGCACGCTACTGTTCATACCTTACGCCACAGCTTTGCCACTCAT
>MHDW01000150.1:1387-5550 GCA_001803645.1 Nitrospirae bacterium GWC2_42_7
GATGACGAACGCCCCGAAAAGTCCTCTTGACAGTCTTTACCAAAAAGGTGTTTAGACTGAAGGCTGAAGGATATCAAACAACAGGTATTTAGGCTGAAGACTGAAGGCTGAAGGATTTTAAAACCATTCTCTTCTTTAGCCTTCAGTCTATTTACCTTCAGTCTATTCACCTTAGTCCTGGATTTTTGACGGGCTACCGCCGATGTCCGCACATGGCTAATGCGGAGTCTTGGTTTGTGGAAAACCCTCACTTGTCTTCTTCTGAGACACATACTAATAATGGCTGAAATCTAAAAACCTTACTGCTGATCTGTGATAACTACATCATCAAGAAAGATTCCCGACAAGCGGGAATGACAGCTATCTGTTTCTGTTTTATGACCCATCTTAATTCTAATAGATGATGAAGGGGATGTAAAGGTAAAAATTAAGGAGTGATGAAAAGTTAGAAGATGTTAAGAATTAAGAACTGATGTGAAAGAGGCAGACCTGAAAGTTTCAGAATGGCAATTTGACATCTTTTACTTTTCTGAAGGTCATTCTGTGGATAGGGCAGGGGCCATGAAGTTTTATTAAATTCATATGCTCCTCTGTGCTGTAACCTTTATGTTTCTTGAAGTTGTACTCAGGATATGTATCGTGATACTTGAGCATTATTGTATCTCTTGTATGCTTTGCCACTATGGATGCTGCTGCAACAGATGCGCTCTTGGAGTCTGCTTTTATAGGAGAGAATTGTTCAATGTTTACAGAAGGCAGGGATAGAGCATCTATGATGAGCATATCAGGCTTTGTCTTGAGTTCATTCAAAGCTTTTTGCATGGCGAGTTTTGTGGCCTGCAGAATGTTGATCTTGTCGATTTCTTCGTGTTCGACTATGCCTATCCCTATGTCTATCGAAAAAGAAAGGATTTGCATGAATAGGCTTGCTCTTTCTTTTTCCGGGACTTTTTTTGAGTCTCTGAGACCTTCGATCCGAAGATCTCGTGGAAGTATAACTGCTGCTGCAACTACAGGGCCTGCGAGAGGCCCTCTGCCTGCTTCATCAATACCAGCAATTTTGATGAAGCCTTTTTCTCTAAAGGACTCATCATGCTGATAGATATCCATTCTGTCAGTATACTCTTGCCTTCTCTTTTATCTTTGCGGCTTTACCTTTTCTACCTCTTATGTAGTAGAGTTTGGCCCTTTTTACATCACCCTGCTTTACTACTTCAACACGTTCGATATTCGGAGAACATACAGGGAATATCCTCTCAACGCCTACTCCGAAGGAGATCTTTCTTACCATGAAGGTTTCTCTGGTCCCTCCATTCTTTTTTGCGATGACAACTCCCTGAAAAGGCTGTATCCTCTCTTTGTCGCCCTCGACTACTTTTACAAAGACCTTAACAGTATCTCCAACATTGAAATTGCCGAGATCTCTTTTAAAGCCTTCCTCTATGGCTGTTATCATATTCATTCTGCTTCCTCCTGTATTTCCTTTAAAATTTCTTTATCAATATCCGACAAAATGTATTTATCGATAAGCTCAGGCCTTTTTTCGAGTGTTGCCTTAAGGGCCTGTTTCTTTCTCCACCTGTTTATCTCTTTGTGGTTGCCTGAAAGAAGTACTTCAGGGACCTTCATTTCCCTGAAATTCTCGGGCCTTGTATAGTGGGGATAGTCCAACAAACCCCACGAGAATGATTCTTCATCAATTGAATGAGAATCGCCAAGAACACCGGGTATCAGTCTGGCAACGGCATCTATTATAACCAAAGCAGGCAGTTCTCCGCCAGTCAATACGTAGTCTCCGATAGAAAATTCGTCATCAACAAGATTTTCCATGACCCTTTCATCTATGGCCTCATATCTGCCGCATAAAAAGACGATATCCCTTTTTTCTTTTGTAAGCTCTTCTGCTATATCCTGCTTGAACAAACGGCCTTTCGGAGACATCATTATTATCCTGCGTTCACTTTTGTCAGGCCATAAGGTTTCAGTGATCTTGAAGAACGGCTCAGGCCTCATGACCATTCCTGCGCCTCCGCCATAAGAATAATCATCTACAGATCTATGTTTGTCTATAGAATAGTCACGCAGGTTATGAACATCAACAGTAATAATGTTGCTTTGTATAGCCCTTTTCATTATGCTCGCGCCGAGATACGCATTGACCATGTCAGGGAAGATAGTTACAACGCTGAATTTCATAAAGAATATAATACAGTATAAAGGCAGAAATTGTTATGAGGTCAATCGAGGAGGCCTTGCATGACCTTTATGGTTATCTTGCCTTCTTCAGGCGCGATCTTTATCACAACATCCTCTATGGCAGGGATCAGATATTCTTTGTTCTTGTCCTTTACAACATAAACATCGTTGGCGCCTGTCTCAAATATCTCTGTTACTATGCCTATCATCTCTCCGTCAGTTGTATGAACCGAGAGGCCGATTATCTGATCATGGTAAAAAACACCATCCTCTAAAGGTGGGATAATTTTCGGGTCTATGCTGATAAGAGAGTGCAGGTACTGTTCTGCGGTCTCAATGCTGGTTATATCGCTGAAGGAGACTATCAGATACTTGTTATGCTTTTTTATGGAGTTGAGGGTTTTTGTTTCAAGGATGTTTTCAGATGTTTGAAGATAGACAGTAAGGCCGGGATAGAGGCAAAAAATAAACTCAGAAAGGGGAAGGGCCTTTAATTCGCCCTTCGCCCCCCAAGTTTTTGTTATTTTTGCTATGACTACCGGATTAGAACTAATATCTTTAGAGTTTATTCGAGGATTTCCAGTACGCAACGTTTGCCCATTTTAGTTCCTGATGCGCTGAGGATCGTTCTCATTGCGCGGGCAGTTTTTCCCTGTTTGCCTATAACTTTTCCAAGATCGGTCTGTGCAACCTTGAGCTCAAATACTGTTGTTTTTTCTCCTACTATCTCATTTACGGCAACATCTTCTGTCTTGTCAACCAGAGCTTTCGCCATCATTACAACTAAATCTTTCATCTTGTCTACCTCCATGCGAATTTTGGCTGTTTATAAGCCGGCTTTTTGTAATAGACGTTTAGCAGTATCAGTAGGCTGTGCACCTTTTTGCATCCATGATCTGGCCTTGTCAATGTCCAGTTTAATTTCCGATGGCTCTTTTAACGGATCATACGTTCCTAATATTTCTATGAAAGGACCGTCTCTTCTTGCTTTGGAATCAGTCACAATCATCCTGTAGAATGGTTTTTTGTGAGAGCCCAGTCTTGTTAACCTAATTTTAACCAAACAACACCTCCTGAAAAATAATGTAAATTTTAATATATTCGGGCTTGCAAAGTAAAGCTTAGAAGGGAAAGGCCCCCGGCATCTTAAATCCTTTTTTGCCCTTGAACATCTTAAGCATCTTCTTTAATTCCAAGTATTGCTTTATGACCCTGTTGACCTCGGCAACGCTCGTGCCGCTTCCGATTGCGATCCTTTTTCTCCTGCTGCCGTTAAGTAGATTGTGGTTTGTTCTTTCCTTTTGGGTCATGGAGTTGATAATCGCTTCGGTCTTTATGAATTCTTTTCCATCCACGTTAAGATTCTTTACCTTGTTTAGTCCTGGTATCATGCCTATTAAGTTTTCGATAGGTCCCATGTTGCGCACATTTTTCAGTTGATCTTTAAGGTCATTAAATGTGAATGAATCTTCCAGAATTCTCTTCTGGAGGGTCTCTGCTTCTTTTTGGTCAAAGGATTGCTGGGCCTGTTCTATGAGGCTGAGCATGTCGCCCATTCCGAGTATCCTGGAGGCAACCCTGTCAGGATAGAGAGGCTCAAGCATGTCTATTTTTTCACCAACGCCGATGAACTTTATGGGCTTTCCTGTAATCGACCTGATCGAAAGCGCTGCGCCGCCTCTTGCATCACCGTCCATTTTGGTAAGTATTATCCCGTCTATTACGATCTGTTCATTGAACTGCTTTGCTATATTGACAGCATCCTGTCCTGTCATGGCATCGGCAACAAAAAGAGTTTCACTCGGGGATATTTTTTCCTTAACATTTTTAAGCTCAGCCATAAGAGATTCATCAACATGAAGTCTTCCGGCTGTGTCTATTATCAGAATGTCGTTCCCTTCGATCTTTGCTTTTTTGACAGCTTCGCCTGCAACAACAACAGGGTCCTTTGTTTCTCTTGAATAATG
>MHDW01000151.1:0-1673 GCA_001803645.1 Nitrospirae bacterium GWC2_42_7
GATTATACGCAATAACTGCGGAAGTTGGGATAGAGCTAAGGCAGTTTCAGTTGCCGGAAATTTTCCCTGATTTGTGACAGTTGCCGTTATATTTAATTTATTGTCTTCGCTGATAGCTGATGGCTCAACGCTGACTCTTCCAATTAAGTCGGGAAGATTACTGCCATATATAAAACTTGTCTCTTTTGTGCTTTGCAGGCCACCTACAGACAGAATAGCTTTCAGAATATGGGCTCCGGGCTGGATATTTTCAAGCTCCGAGTTCAAACTTGAAAAACCGTTGAGAGAAACTGTTTCGGTCTTTACAGTTGTTCCATCAAGTTGAAGTTCAAGGTCTGCATCCACTGTCCCGAACATGCTGACAGTTATATTTACAGCTTCTGTGTTTGTCGGATAGTCTGGTTTGTCGGATGATATCCCAAGCAGAACAGCATCACCGACATCAAATGCCTCAGAACCCGAGACAAGAAGTAAATCACCGGAATAGATTCCATATACCAGGCGATGAATGCCGCTGACAACAGTCAATAGTGAATAGTTATCAGTGAATAGTAAAGACTCTGAGGACAAAAGATTGATACTGCTTTCTCCAGCGCTTGTATATTTCCCTTCAGGGTCAACTATCCAAGCCTTGAGAGTTGCGGGCATTGTTGTGTTGCTGGATATTGTAAAGTCTGTTGTTATTGTGTCTGATGAGGCATATTTGCCTTTGTCATTCTTACACTCAAGGACTTTCACCTGAATGCCTGATATATCGATCGAATGGGTCTCGGTATATGATGTGCCGTCTGCCTCGGTCAGATTGGCAATAATGCTGTATGTCCCTGCTGTCATTACTGACGGCAGGGTAAAGCTCTTTAAAGCTGTTTCCAAAAATGCGAATGTGTCTGAATATTCCGGCCCGGTTAGTGTCATGGTTCCACTGAGAGCTGATTGCTGACTGCTGATCACCACATTGACTATCTCAGCCGGATTATAAACCTGTTTATCAGTTGTAATCGTGATTGTATCTCCTGCCTTATATATGTAAAGTGAGTTCAGATGTATTGAACGGCCTGATTCATGGTAAATGCCATAGAAAAGTTTTTCTCCTGTAATTTGGGCTAAAGGAATATCAAAGGTCAATGTCTGGCTTCCATTTAGCGTTAAGGCCTGCTGGTTCTCGTATCCCTTGTAATTTACCCTTGCGAACAGGGCTTGGGGATTAGGGTTTGGAGATTGGACATTGATTGTTAGATGCGCTGTTTCACCTTCTGTATAGTATTGTTTATCGAGCGATGCGTTGACATTAAGATTGATGCCTGACAGATGATATTTCACCTGTCCCCTAATAACTCCCTCTCCTGAAGGGGAGAGGGCTGAGGTGAGGGAATAGTCCGCAAAATAGTCTTTTTCTTCAAGATCATCCGGCAGTAAGAAGCTGAAGCTTATTGTTTTTTCTTCTTCGGGTTTGAGCCATTCACGCTGAGTCGAATCAATAAGGTCATATGACTTTAAAGTAAGATCAACAGAACCCTCCTGATTGCCTGTATTTTTGATAGTAAAAGCAAAAACAGCCTCCTGCCCCGGATTAAATGTCTGATATGGAGGTAAATGGGTTATCTCGAAAATCGGGCCTTTGATTGTTAATGGCTGACTGATGATTGCTAATTGCTGATTACTGTTATTGAGCG
>MHDW01000151.1:1682-1997 GCA_001803645.1 Nitrospirae bacterium GWC2_42_7
ATAATCGCCGGGTGTAAGGGCAGAGGGATTGATGTTAAATATATAGGGATTTGGTGTTGGGGATTGGGGATTAGCAGGCAAAGAAACATCCTGAGTACTATTCCATACAGTTGTTCCCTGACTGTTGACAACTAATAGCTGAACACTTCCTTCAATGCTGTTATATCCAAGGTTTGTAAGGTTGACTGTAACAGGCAAAAGCTCGTTGGTCTGTGAGCCTACAGAAACATCGATTGATGCATAGTTTTCTTTTAATACTATAAAATTCTTGATTGCAGGAGTTGAAGGATAAGACGTGATTGTTGCAGTTATTGA
>MHDW01000151.1:2010-4381 GCA_001803645.1 Nitrospirae bacterium GWC2_42_7
ACTCCTGCTTGGATGAAGACTGACTTTGCAGTGGCATTTGTTCCGAGCATAAATTCAACCATAAATTCAGAATCGAATTGGCCTGTATTTGTGATTATATAAGGAATACTGATTGCTCCCTCAGGATATATCTCATTCGGACTTAATGCTATAGTGCCCTGACCAGGCATTACAACAACAAACTGGTACTCTGCCTGTAAACCTGTGGTTTCGTAGCTAAGAACATAAAGCCCTTCGCTCAAGTTGTAGTTTAAAGTGTCGGAAGCACTGGCATTTGTCGGGAGTGTAAAAGATGATGATGTCCTTGATACTTCCTGCTCATCTTTAGATAATGAAAACAATGCAGTATATGACGATTCCATCATTCCGGTGTTTTTGATGTTGTAAGGTATTGTTATTTGTCCTGCTTTATATATTTGCTGGGTATCTATCTGTATATCTGCCTTTAATCCAAAAATGACGGTCTTTGTTGCTGTCTGTTCCAGATCTCCGGTGAACGTAAATGTATAATTTGTATCGCCTGTTATCTGCTGACTGTATTGGATTGTTTTTGTTTCTCCGGCAATGATTGTTATCGTTTGAGAATCTGAGAATTGGGAACTGAGAACTGAGAGCTGCAAAGTCGCCTCAACTTTTCCTTCATTCTTTATCTCAGCATTTATGATAAATGGTTCATTCCCGACCATATCAGGAATTATAATTGTTGTCGTTACTTTCGGATTTGCAACTTCATATTGGTCTGTTATCTCAACAAGAGAGGAGCTATTTTGTGTGACCTTGCCTGTGAGCGTATAAGTCCCTTCTGAACCGGCAGGTGTTGTGGTTGTGAATGGATAAGTTCCATTGGCAGGCACATCAAAAGTTGCTGTGTAAACATTTTGGCTGTTAACTGAAAGCTGAAGGCTGAGCGCTGATGCTGTAACAGAAGCAAGATTTTGAACCTTTCCTGTAATGGTTACAGCCTCTCCCGGTCGATAGACTTTCTTGTCCGTAGAGTATAAGAGCAAAGTATTGCCCTCAATTATATAGAATGGATATTCTGCTGTTGATATCGTCTGCCCGATGCTGTTCTTTAATTCTGCCTGAAGATAAAGTTTGCCAGTAGCATTCAATGTGCCGATGATTGTTGTATAGTCCTGGGTAGTGTTGGCGGATTGGGTGATGGGGATGGTTGTCTCGAAGAGTTTTTCATATCCGCCTGCTGCGATATTGAATATCTGCACTCTGTGGTTATTGCTGCCATCAGTAATATAGATATAATTACTATTTACTGCTACACCGAAAGGATTATTAAATTGTCCATCTCCTATACCGTAAGAGCCAAATTTGTTTACATAAGCGTATGTGGTTTTATTGAAGATTTGAACCCTACGGTTGGCGCGGTCGGTAATATAGATATAATTATTATCAACTGTTATACCATAGGGTTTATCAAATTGACCATCACCTGTACCGTAAGAGCCAAATTTGTTTACATAAGCGTATGTGGTTTTATTGAAGATTTGAACTCTGCCGTTGTTGGCTTCAACTACATAGATATAATTATTATCTACTGTTATGTTAAGTGGAAAGTAAAACTGCCCATCTCCAAAACCAGAAGAACCAAACTTACCAACATAAGCATAGTTGGATTTATTGAAGATTTGAACTCGGTGATTCCATGTATCAATCACATAAATATAATAATTATCAACTGTTATGCCATGCGGAGTATAAAGCTGCCCATCACCTGTGCCGTAACTTCCAAATTTACTTACAAATGCATAAGTTGATTTGTTAAAGATTTGAATTCTGTGATTGTTGCCATCAGACACGTAAATATAATAATTATCAACTGCTATGCCACTGGGATACTCAAACTGTCCATCACCTGTGCCGTAACTTCCAAATTTACTTACAAATGCATAAGTTGATTTGTTAAAGATTTGAATTCTGTGATTTTCGCTATCAGCTACATAGATATAATTATCATCAACCAATATACCACGTGGATTAATAAACTGTCCGTCACCAGTTCCATAAGAACCGAACTTGTTGATAAATTGATAAGATTGCAAAGCACTCTTTGTCCTACTCACCGCAACCTCTAAACTTCCGTTCTCTATCCCAAACTGCCCATTCAAAATGTTAGTTATGCCTGTTATTGTCTCTGTCTTTAGATAGACATCTTTGTTTGTATGCGCTTGCAAAGTCGCTGTCAGGCCGGTGACTTCAAACGTCTTATTAAGATAGGCTAATTTCTCCGTATTGCCGTCCTTTACCTGCACATTCAAGAATGCAAATCCGTCGGCAGTCTGTGCTGGAATCAGGATATCTGCAAGAGTCTTCTTCTCCCCTGCCATAACAAAACCGGACGCACTTCCCTGATACA
>MHDW01000151.1:4398-6244 GCA_001803645.1 Nitrospirae bacterium GWC2_42_7
TCTGTAATTGTGAGATTTTCTGTGGCGTAATCTGTATCAACTCCCCCAGTGTTTTCTATCGTCAGATTTATCAATTCACCTGCTGCGAAATTATCGTTTTCCGGCCCTCTTATAATCAAATTTGATTCTGGAATTGTAAAAAGAAAAGAACTTTGACTAACAGCGCCTGTTGGAAGGGTTATTGTTATTAAAACCTGATGCTGTCCTGCCGGGATTGTCTCAGGTATTTGAACTGCAATCAGAATCTCTTTTTGTTTTTCAGGCTCAATCGTCAGGATGCTGTTGTATTCATAATTTAAGTCAGGGATAGAAAGTCTGAAGGAGGTGTTCATTGGAGATGCAAAATTACCGTTATTGGTAACTATGCAATTTAGACCAAGATTTTCTCTTATTCTATAAGAGGTCTTATCAAAAGCTATATTCTGCCCAACACTCACATGCGCTATTTTTAGAGGCAACATTTTTGACGATATATTTCCTGATGAATCAGTAAATATCGCATTAATGTCTCCCCCTGAATTCAATGTTAACGGTAACGAAAAGCTGTAAGGGATATTGGCAGTCTCTGAAGGATTTACACTAATGGTTTTTGTATCAGTAAATCCAAGAAAAGGAATATCAATTGTCAATGCGCCATCCTGTCTGAATTTTCCTTTGTTATTTAACGATACAGTAATTATTGCAGTCTCTCCGATCTTATAAAGCGGTTTATCTAAGGAGACATTTATATTGACGGCATTAGTGATAGTAATTGAAGCAGGTTTCCCTGTTCTCGTCTCGTCGGACTGACTAAAGGTTAAGATATAATTACCGAGTTTAAGTGAGGGGATGGATATTGAACTATTAAGTGTCTTGTTTTCACCGACTCCAATTGAAAAAGGCTGATTACTGGAATAGATAACTGTCCCAACAGGGTCTTTCAGGCTAACATCAAGCACCCCGGAAGTTACCGGGACCTTTCCGATATTGTTCAAGATAAATGGAATGGTATTTAGACCGATACCCAATGTAGACAGATTAGGTAAGACAGAAATTTGGCTCTGTGGAAGCTCAAAAATCGTTGAGCCTGTTGATGCAAGCTTGCTTCCATACCATACTTCAGTTTTGACCGTATAGGTGCCTGTTGATGCGGTTTGGGATAATGCAAAGCTACTCGAAATATTGGCGGTTCCGTGTGAAGTAAGAGAAACGGGCCTTGTGTCTTCAAAGATCTTTAGACCTGAAGGGTCTATAACGGCGGTTTTTTCAGTAATATCGTAACTCCCGGACATTTCGTTTCTGAGGAAAGTATTCAGTGTTACAGTCTCACCTTTGGGATAGTAAGTATTGTCAGTCTGAACAGAGACATTGATTGAAGGATAAGGAAGCATCCAGATGCCTTTCCATTGTTCCCAGATCTGCTTATTGCTTTCATCCAGAAATTTTACCACCAGCCATCCTTCCCATGTAATATTTGAAGCAATTACCTGGAAAGATGCTGATGAATGGGCTGGAACAGTAATAGTTTTTGGAGAGCCGGATACACTTAAGTGATAAGCATAATATTTTGATGTTATTGTTCTGTCAGTATCACCATTGTTCCAGATTGTTACTGTAAATGTGGCGTTACTTCCGTAAATATAATGCTCTGAGTCAGAATTAACTGCAAAGTTTATATCAGAATTATGATATGGATTGCTCGGCGGATTGCTGACGACAAAACGGCCGGAGGGTTCTTCGTATGGTGGCTGTAATAATGATTCCATCCATATGTTTACGCCTTCAGGTTCCATTTCGCTGGTTAAAAGCTGATAACCTTCTGTTAAAAGACCATATCTTATGTGATAAATACCTAAAGAATCTGTGG
>MHDW01000152.1:0-17803 GCA_001803645.1 Nitrospirae bacterium GWC2_42_7
AATATTTGAGCAGCCCAGAGCAGTCAGCGATACGATCAGAGGCAGGTTTTCGATAGAGACCGGAGAAGTGAATCTCGATGAGTTCGGGCTTTCTTCCGAAGGAATCCAGAAGATAAAGAAGATCTATATTGTTGCGTGCGGGACTTCGTGGCATGCAGCGCTTGCCGGCAAGTATATGATAGAAGAGTTTTCGAGGATGCCGGTTGAAGTTGACGTTGCCTCTGAGTTCAGATACAGGAATCCTCTTATTGGTTCTGAGAACCTCATGATAGTGATCACGCAGTCAGGCGAAACAGCAGATACGCTCGCTGCCCAAAGGGAAGCAAAGAGGTCCGGTGCAAGAGTCTTAAGCATATGCAATGTTGTAGGCAGCACATCAGCAAGGGAGGCTGATGCTGTATGCTACACACATTCAGGCCCTGAAATAGGGGTTGCTTCTACCAAGGCATTCCTCACTCAGGTGGCTTCTGTTTATATGCTGGCAGTTGCGCTTGGACAATTAAGAGGCACTATTAATATCGAAAGGTCAAAAGAATTGCTGGAAGAACTTCTGCAGTTGCCGGGAAAGATCGAGAAGTCGCTTGCATTAGATGATGATATAAAGGAGATCGCCCGGAATTATTTCAAGGCAAAGGGGTTTATTTATCTCGGCAGGAACATCAATTATCCTATTGCGCTGGAAGGCGCTCTAAAGCTGAAAGAAATATCCTATATTCATGCAGAAGGTTATCCTGCAGGAGAGATGAAGCACGGCCCGATAGCGCTGATCGACGAGGAGCTTCCTGTTGTGATACTTGCTCCGAAAGACAATCTTTTTGAGAAGATGATGACCAGCATACAGGAAGTCAACAGTAGGGGAGGCAAGATCATAGCCATATCAAATGATGGCAATAGTGAGGTCTGTGAGATCTCCAGAGACTGCATACTGGTCCCTGATTCGAATCCGTATCTGTCTGCATTGCTGATGGCTGTTCCTCTTCAGCTCCTTGCGTATCACATAGGTGTTTTCAGGGGATGTGATGTTGATCAGCCGAGGAATTTAGCCAAGAGCGTGACCGTTGAATAACAGCAAAAACAATAGCTTAGGGTAGATTTAAAGGGCGGCAATCTGTTATTCTATATCATCGGAATAAATAGATGTCAAAAGGAAGTTTAATGCAGGATCTTAATCCCCAGCAGCAAGAAGCCATACAACATACTAACGGACCTTTATTGGTTCTGGCCGGTGCAGGCAGTGGCAAGACAAAAGTTATTACGCGTAAGTTTGCATATCTCTCAAAAGCCAAGAAAATCCCGAGTGAAACGGTTTTATCCGTAACTTTTACGAATAAAGCAGCCAATGAGATGAGAGAGAGGATCAACAAGCTTGTCGGCAAGGACATGAGCCACGCATGGATAGGCACGCTTCATTCACAGTGCTGCAGAATGCTCCGCAAGGAGATAAAAAAACTCGGGTACAGGCCGGATTTTTCAATATATGATGAGGATGACCGCTGTAATCTTATAAGAAAGATACTGAAGGAGTTCAAGATATATGAGGCTCTGTACAAGGGAGTCTCCTCAAGAATAAATTCACTGAAAGTCTCGCTCGTCGGCGCAGAGGATTTCCTTTCCTCAGGCGACGGTTTTGGGTTTGACGAAAAACTTGCAAAGGTTTATGTCAGATATCAGGATGAGCTCAAAAGGAGCAATGCCCTTGATTTTGACGACCTGATCATGCTTACTGTAAAACTTTTCCAGGAGAACCCCAAGATACTCGAGAAATACCAGAATTTTTTCCAGTACATCCTGATAGATGAGTTCCAGGACCTGAACAATGCACAGTACCAGTTCATTAAAATGCTGGCAATGCTTCATAAGAACATAAGCGTCGTAGGTGACGATGACCAAAGCATATACAAATTCAGGGGAGCTGAGGTGAAGAACCTCTTTAATTTCGAGAAGGATTTCCCAGGAGCCAAGATAGTCAGGCTCGAGAGAAATTACCGTTCAACCCAGAATATACTTGACGTATCTAACGCCGTTATTTTGCTGAACAGCAATCGCAGGGAGAAGAAACTCTGGACTGACAGGGGCTGCGGAGAAAAGGTGCATTTCTGCTGGCTTAACAATGAAGAAGAGGAAGCAAAGCATGTTGCTAAAATAATCAAGGAATTATATCTCAAGGGAGCATATTCATACAGGCAGATAGGCATACTATACAGGGTGAATCTCCAGTCGAGGGCTATGGAGGATTCGCTGCGTGATGCAGGACTGCCGTATCATGTTGTCGGCGGGACCGGTTTTTACCAGAGAAAAGAGATAAAAGATGTTATTGCTTATGCCCGGCTCGCTATGAACCACGGAGATAACATCAGCGTCAGAAGAGTAATAAACTGTCCGCCGCGCGGCATCGGAGCTGCCACACTTTCGAAGATCGAGAATGAGGCCAAGAAAAAATCACTCTGTCTCTTCGATGTTCTGAAGTTATGCGTACGCAATGATGTAACAGTAAAAACAACGAGTGATAAGATAAACGGTTTTATAAAAATGATAGACAAGCTCTCTGCCGTGAAATATAAATCTGCTGCAGACCTCTTGAGGAATGTAGTTGAAAAAACAGGCTATCTTGAGACCGTGGATGAAGAAAAAAGACAGAATATTGCTGAATTAATATCTTCAGCCGAAGGCCGTGATATTCAGGATTTTGTAGATAAGATCTCGCTGATGGCAGGTCATGATGAGTCAGCAAAAGAAGACCGCATTTCTCTTATGACATTTCATAATGCCAAGGGCCTCGAATTTCCGGTTGTTTTTGTGACAGGGGTTGAAGAAGGCGTACTTCCATACTTTAAGGCTATAGGAAATGAAGATGAGATAGCTGAGGAACGCAGGCTTTTCTATGTTGGAATAACAAGAGCAAAGGACCTGCTGCTTCTTACAGGCGCCCGCAAAAGGAAGTTATATTCACGCCTGCAGGAGCAGGAGCCGTCGAGATTTCTGAGCGATGTTCCGAAGCATTGCTGTCACTGGATAGAGAAGGTGAGCCAGCCCAAACCTATTAAGCGTCCTTTAAATGACAGGAGATTAAAACCCCGTAATGTCAGGCCGCTTTTTTCATCGGGCTGCAGGGTGAAACATCCTTTATGGGGGATAGGAATTGTGCGTGATACCTATGGTGACGGAGAAGATCAGAAGGTCACTGTTAATTTCCCTGATATCGGATTAAAGAGGCTTTCCCTGAAGCTTGCCCATCTGACAAGGATTTGAGATCGACTGCATGAAGATTTCAATAGAGCATCTGTCCCGGCTTGCAAGATTGTCGCTTCCAGAAGCAGAAAAGACATTATTTGGCAGCCAGCTCGACAACATCCTTAACTATATGGACAAGCTGAATGAGCTTGATACCGGGAATGTCGAACCGACTTCTCATGTGATTTCCATAAATAATGTTCTGCGGGATGATATGCTAAAACCATCACTGAGCAGTGAAGAAGCTTTAAGAAATGCCCCTGACAGGACTGATAAATTCTTTAGAGTACCGAGGATAATAGAATGATAAAAGTACAAAGTACAAAGTACAAAGTACAAAGTTTTTTCTGCTTTGGTAGTGTTTCTTGTGTTACTCCTTACTCCTTACTCCTTACTCATCACAGGGTGTGCTTATGTTAAGGTGCATGCTTATGTCAAAGATACATATGGCAACTGTTACAGAGTCGAACCTTGCCTATGAAGGAAGCATAACTATTGATGAAGCTATTATGAAAGAAGCAGGGATCCGTCCTTATGAGCAGGTGATGATAAGCAACCTCAACAATGGCGAAAGATTTGAGACATACGTTATAACCGGAAAGAAGAATTCCGGAGGGATGTGCCTTAACGGCCCTACAGCAAGAAAGGGCGTTGTAGGCGACAAGATAATAATATTCTGCTATGGATATTTCGAAGACAGCAGGATAAAGAACTTCCAGCCCAAGATAATCAAGTTAAACTCTGAAAATAAGATTATTAAAAAGTAACTGACGTACTATTTTTCAAATGTCTGCAAAAATCAATCTTAAAACTCTTTCTGGAGATGAGATCCATCATTTCATCAAGGACCTCGGCCTTCCTAAATACAGAGCAGAACAACTTCTACACTGGTTATATCAAGAATACGTTCTATCTATTGATGATATCACGGTTTTTTCTAAAGAACTGCGCAGCACGCTTAAGGACTGTGCTTTCATCAGCAATCTAAAAATAATAAAGAGCATTAAGTCAGCAGACGGCACAGAGAAATTTCTTTTTTCTCTGGAAGACAGCCAGACCATTGAAAGTGTGCTTATTCCTGATAAAGACCGTCTTACTCTCTGCATTTCTTCACAGGCAGGTTGCGCTCTTGGATGCAGTTTCTGCCAGACAGGCAAAATAGGCTTCATCAGGAACTTAAAGGCCTTTGAGATAGTTGATCAGATAATCGCTGTAAACAGGCTCCTCTCCCTACAAGCTACTAAGGATTTCATAAATAAATCCCCCTCACCCCTCAGGGGAGATAACGCCCCGCTGCTTAAAGCACCTACTGTTGGCTTCGGCACCCCCTCTTACCTTAAGAGGGGGAAGGGGGAGTTAATTTCCCCTCCCTTGAGGGGAGGGGAGAAAGGGGAGGGTGGGGTATGTGGCCTTACTAATGACCGTTTAAGAATATCTTCAAAGATCACTAATATTGTTTTAATGGGAATGGGTGAACCTCTTATGAATTTTAATGAAGTAACTGGGGCGCTATGGAGGATAGTCAGCCTTACAGGGATCTCAAAAAGAAAAATAACACTCTCAACCGCAGGGATCGTGCCTAAAATAGCTTTGCTTGCAGAAAAAGCGCCGGGAGTCAACCTCGCTGTATCTCTTAATGCAACTACTGATGAAACGAGAGACAAAATAATGCCTGTAAATAAAAAATATCCGCTTAAAGCACTGCTGAATGCCTGCAGAAAATTCCCCCTTGCACCTGGAAGGCGGATAACATTTGAATATGTTTTAATTGACAGGGTGAACGATTCAACCGAAGATGCCCGCCGGCTTATCTGGCTCATCAAAGGCCTGCGCTGCAAGATAAATCTTATTCCGCTTAATCCTCATGAAGGAGGCAGCCTTGAAAGGCCTCAGGACAAAAAGATACTGGCATTCCAGCAGATCCTGAAACAAAACAACCTGACAGTTTTACTGAGAGAAAGCAAGGGACAGGATATAGTTGCTGCCTGCGGGCAGCTCAGAGGCAGATAAAGGGAAGCTATTTTTTCAAGGCAGTGAGATATGTTGTGACGAGCTTTATGAGTTCCTGTGTCTGTATCGGTTTAGGAAGATAAGCATTTGCACCTATTGCAAGCGCTCTCTTTTTGTCCTCTTCAGCGCCTTCTGTGGTTATTATGATAATAGGGATGTCTTTATATACAGGATTACCGCGGACAAGGCTGACGAGCTTCAGGCCGTCCATTACCGGCATATTTATATCACACAGGATGAGATCAACTGTATCAGCCGACATTTTTTTCAGAGCGTCAACACCATCAGTAGCTTCGATTACATGTGAGTTCGGTATTCTCTTCATTGCAAAACTAATAAGCTGCCGCATGGTCGGTGAGTCTTCTACAACAAGAATATTGGGCATATCTTTGACTCCTATTTCTTTGGTTTTTCTTTCAGCAGGTCAAGGAAGCTCTGTATTGTCGTAAGCTTTCTTTCAGACTGTGTATATAGTTTTGAAGAAAATATCGCTGTGGCAGCATGGCCTGCAAGCAGGTTGAACAGTTCGTAATCCATGTTCGAAAAACCGGCTTTCTGCATAAGAAGCGAATATATTGAAATTACTCCGATAACATGTTCTTTGATCTTCAGAGGTATACAGACAATTGGTTCCAGCATGTCTATCTTCCCGGTATGCTCAAGGTTTTCGGAAAAATAGCTGTCACCTTTTTTGGCAACAGTCCCGACCCTGCCCTGCCCGATCTTGACCCTCGGGGCATCTGTAGTTGTTATTCCCTCGGAAGCAACAGGGACAAGTTCATTTGTCTTATCGTCTATGAGGAGTATAGTAAATTTTTCAGCACCTATCAGATTTATTACTATTTCAAGGACGATCCTGAGCACCTCTGAAAAATCAAGAGTGGAATGGAGCTGATAGCTTGCAACATAAAGGTTGGCAAGGTTATTGTTCTCTTCTTCGACCTCAATATATTTTGAGGCAAAGTCTTTGTTCTCCTCTTCAACCTGTGCGAATTTTTCCCGTAAGGATGCTATTTCCTCTTCGAACAATGCAATTCTTTCCTCGTAAAGCTTTGTCCTTGCCTCGTCTCCTGATCTCTCTACTGACTCTTCCAGTTCAGCAATTCTGTATCTGAGCTTCTCATTTTCCTTCAGAAGATCCTTGGTAAATTCTTCACCCCTCCTGAACATCTGAAAAAATTCATCAGCCTTATTGCTAACTCCGGTCTCTTTATCCACTAATTTCTCCTTATAATCTCCCGGTTACTTACCATCCTGATAATCTCAGCTGGAATCTCTGATATCGGTAATATTATTTCTACAGCGCCGGCCTTTATCGCTTCACCTGGCATCCCAAAAACAATAGCGCTTTCTTCAGACTCTGCTATAGTATACCCTCCTTTTTCTTTTATTTCCAGCATGCCTTTTTTGCCGTCGTTCCCCATGCCGGTCAGGATAACACCCATTGAGTTTGAACCAAAAGCATCTGCGGCTGAGGCCATCATATGATCTACAGAAGGCACATACTTGTCGGTCAGTATACTTTCCCTTATCGAAATAACCGCTTTTTCGCCTTTCTTTTTTATGCCCATATGATAGCCGCCCGGGCAGATAAAGACCCTGCCAGGTTGAAGCTGATCTCCGTCTTCAGCTTCTTTTATTCTTATGGCTGATAATTTGTCCAGTCTTTCCGAAAGTGGGCCTGTAAAGCCCCGCGGCATATGCTGGCTTACTATAACAGCGGCATGAAAATTAGCCGGCAGTCTTGTCAGAATTATCTGAAGCGCTGCAGGCCCGCCTGTAGACGATCCTACAGCTACTAAATTTATAGTACGTTGGGTTTTTTCAGCTGCAGGTTGAAAGTCTTCTTCACTGTCTAGAAGTTCAAGGTTCCTGCTGAGCAGGTCCATCCTTATATCTTTTATTCCCCTGATCTTTCTGAGAAGGTCTTTTTCGACGGTCTGAAGTTCTATTGATGCACGCTTTGTAGGTTTTGCTATAAAATCTACAGCTCCAAGTTCAAGGGCTTTGAAAACTGTCTTTGAATCTGCATGTGAGCTGACCATGATAACAGGGGTCGGCCGCTCGCGCATAAGCCATCTTAAAAAGCTGAAACCGTCCATTTCAGGCATCTCAAAATCAAGGGTTATGATATCAGGCTTTAATCTCAGGGTCTTTGCCATTGCGTCTATCCCGTCTGTGGCAACACCTGCGACCTCGATATTCGAATCCTGTTCCAATATCTTCTTTATGATCTGCCTTGTAAAGGCTGAATCATCAACAACGAGCACTTTTGTTTTCATTTCAAATCCGGGTGTTGTTTGGTTTTTAGAGGTTTTTGATAGACCATATCATTCTTGAGATGTTTCAGGGTAAAGGCTGTAGAGATGTTCATCAGAGACTCAGCATGTCCCAGCAGAAGGTATCCGCCGTCAACAAGCCTGTCATAGAAATTATTTATGACCTTTCTTCTGGAATCATTGTCGAAATATATTAATACATTTCTGCAGAATATTACGTCTACTTTGCCGAGAAATCTCATTCTGAAGGGGTCAAGAAGATTGAGATAACTGAAGTTGACGTTCTTTCTTGCGCTGTCCAGTATTCTGAAGAAACCTTCTTCTTCAATAAAGTATTTTTTGATAATTGATGGGTCCGTTGTCCTAAAAGAGTTTTTTCTGTAAACTCCTTTTCTTGCGGTCTGAAGGACCCGCTGGTTGATATCGCTTCCATATATCTCTATATCCCATCCGCTGAATTTCCCGCTTTCATTTATGAGCATGGCTATTGTATACGGCTCCTCGCCGGTTGAACATCCGGCAGACCATATTCTTAGCGTCCTGCTGTCTTTGTTTTTTTCTCTGAGTTCATCGAGGATCTCTTCGCTAAAGGCCTTCAGCTGGTTCTGTTCCCTGAAAAAATATGTTTCATTAACTGTAAGATTATCAATAATATGTAAAAATTCCTCATCAACATTCTTGTCATAAAGAATAAATCTGTAATAGTCCCTGAAATCATTCAGGTGATGGGTCTTGACGCGGCGTGAGAGCCGTTTTTCAAGAAGATATTTGGAGTTATCATCAAAGTAAAGTCCGCAGTAGTTTCTTATGAGGTCCCTTATGAGCCTGAAAACGTCTTCAGAGAGAGGGATTATATCTTCTTTTTCAAACACGCAATATCTCCTCGACAGCCTTAAGTACTGTAGGATCTTCTTCTGTGTCAAGGAGTTTTTCTAGTTCGGTTCTTACATCTGCTCCTGTCATCCTGCCAAGCACCCTTACTGCAGCTATCCTTGCGGCCCAATCATTGTCTCTGAGAAACGGGATAAGCGTTGATTCCACATTCCTGAATGATCCGAGAGATATGATCGCTGTCCTTTTTATTTCATTGTCTCCGGAATCCAGCATCCCTATTATCGCACCTTTAGCTTCATTACCGTCGATTATTCCGAGAGCTTCAATAGCGGTAGCAACAACAAAACCGCTCTTATCCTTAAGAAGTTCTATCAGTGGTTTAACTGCCTTATTGTCTCCGAGCATCCCCAATGATTTTGCTGCAGCAACTCTGACAGAGTTATCAGGATCAGAAGCAAGAATAATAAGTGAATCAACAACATTTTTTCCTTTTATCATGCCAAGACAGAGGGCAGAAGATATCCTTATATCAGGGTTTTCGTCGGTAAGGGCATACGTAAGATACTTGACAGCCTCATTGGTCCTTATAACCGACAGGGCCTCAATAACAGCCTTTCTTACCTTTATATTGTCATCCTTAAGTGCAAATCCGAGGTCATTGACTGACTCAACAGCATTTATTTTTCCGAGAAGACGGATGACATTCTTTCTCAAAAGGGGATTTTCGCTTTTTAGCATGTTGATAAGTTTAGGTTTGTCTAAATATGTTTTGAGATTGGAGAGTGCGTCAACAGCAGCTTCCTGAACATCTTCATAAGGGTCTGTCAGGAGTATTACGAGTTTTCCGATCACCCGCGGGTCATTAAGTACTGAAATGCCGATGGCAGCAATAGACCGCACATGTCCGTCTTCATCAAATATCATCTTTTCGAGCACATCATAATAGACAGGGGAAGCGATCTTCTCAGCAACTTCACCTATGAACCGCTTTCTGTGGGTATTGTCAGTATCGAAGAGCGGAAGGAGGGATGCCGGGTTGTCCCTGCCGATAAATACGAGAGCATTTCTTACATCCTCTGAAAATTCTTCTTCATGTGATATGTCGAGAAGCGGGCCATATGCAGCCTCATCTTTCATAAGACCAAGAAGCAATATTGAGGAGATCCTTACTTCCCTCTTGTTTGACCACGCATGGGCGATCAGAATATCCATGGCCTTGTTGCCGAGGATCTTCCTTATTTCTCCTGTTATAAGATCTGCACTGACCCCTTTGTGATAAAAGATCTCGATGGTTTTAAGCGCAAGTTCCTGAATGTTTCTGGATGTGTCTTCCATAAAAGGGATTATATGCACAAGAGTCGAAGGGTCCGCCAAGAGGCCGAGGGCTTTCAGTACAGGCTCTCTTAATGGCTTATTCTTTAATGCCGCCAGCAGGTGAGGTATGGCTTTTTTGTTCCCTATCCTGCCGAGTGCATCGGCAGCAGGGTATGAGGTCCATAGGTCCCCGCTTTCGAGTATCTCAATGAGCGCATTAACAACAGAAGGCTCCCCTCTCTTTCCGAGATGTTCGACAGCAGTTGCGCGGACGTTCTCGTCTTCATCCCTGAGCGCATCGAGCATCAGCTGAAGTGACCTGGGGTCCATCTGCTCTCCAAGGACGTCAATAATAAATTTCCTTACATCTTTATTAGGGGTCTTAAAAGCATCCACAAGAAAAACAGTAGCTTTTTTCTTGAGTCTTATAAGTGCCTCTATGGCCGAATTCCTGGCGCCTGCGTTATCCTCAATATAGAGAAGCTGAATTAACCCTTCAATATACTGCTCGACAGAATAATCCTCAAAAAGAATATCAACAGCAGCTTTTCTGACCCGCCAGCTGACATCTCCCATGGCCTTAAGCAGCATAGGGATACAGGAGAGTTGTTTCCTCCCTTTCAGCTTCACAACAGCTTCTATTCTTATTTCGACGTTGCTGTCATTGATCTGTTTTGTCAGTTTTTGCATCTTTTACCTCTAAAGACTCCAAAGACTCTTTTAGCATTATCTTCTCCTCTGAAGTCAGAACATTATCAATATTGAGAAGTATAATTATATTTTCGCCTCTTTTCCCGAGACCTGTCATATACTCTGTTTTAAATCCTTTAAAGATTGACGGCGATCTGAATATCTCCTGGTCCTCTAATGTTAAGATCTCCTTTATCTCATCAACATGAAAACCGATCTTTTCCTTGTCAAATCTGACTATGATCAATCTTTCCTTTTTACCTGAGGGTTTCATGCCAAAACGTTTTCTAAGGTCTATTATCGGAACAATGGTCCCCCTTACATTCATAACGCCGGACAGGAAATCAGGCAGTCCCGGGATCGAAAACAGTTTTTGCACTTTAAGGATCTCCACCACTCTCTCGATGGCTATTCCAAAGCTTTCGTCAGATATTTTAAATACAGCGAATTTCTTCATTTTTATCTTGTTTTAAAGACCTCCATCTCTTTCTTCAGCACTCCTATCTCTTCAAAAAGGGTATTAAGTGAGTTCGAGACCTCCTGCATATCGTTAACAGTAGACTCTCCGAGAATTCTGATCTGTTCCATTGCAGCTACTGATCCGTCATTGAGTTTTTTCTGACTCGATACAGCCTGATTTATCTGGATTATCTTTTCGTTTGCAAGTTCAAGGTTCTTTGAAATGATCTTGGTTCCTGTAGCCTGCTCTTCAGTGCCGCGCTTGCTTATGTCCGCGACTTCCCTGACCTCACCTGCGCTGTCAAGGAGATAACTCAGGGATTTTTCCTGCTCGCCGGTGGATCTTGCAACACTGCTCATCATCTTCCTGATATCATCCATAGCCACAGTGATCTGTCTCAGGCCGATAGACTGTTCTTCCGTGGCTTTTTCGATCGCCTTTGTCATCTCCGTGGAGTGTATGGAGGCAGTGAGTGTTTCACGGAGCGCCTCCCCGACATGGATCACAAGTGTGTTGCCCTCGTCAACCTTGAGTTGTGTTTTATCTATTGACCGCACGGCATCTTTTATGTCCTTCTGTATGTTCTTGACGATAAGGCCGATCTCGCGTGCTGAACTCGCTGTTCTTTCGGAAAGCCCCCTTATCTCATCAGCAACGACCGAAAAACTCTTGCCGTACTCTCCTGCCTGAGCTGCAAGTATCGCAGCATTAAGGCTCAGCAGGTTTGTCTGTTCAGTCACATCCTTTATAACTGACAGGACTTTTTCAATATCTGTAGATCTGGCCCCGAGATGGGTAATTATCTCTGCCGATTTTTTTACTTCCACGGAAATACCTTCCATCCCCTCGACAGCATTTACGACCGCCAACATTCCGGTCTCTGAAGCTATCTCTTTAACTTTTTCTGCAAGCGCAGAGGATTCCCGCGCATGGTCTTCCACCTCTTTTATCGAAACGCCGATCTCTTCAACAGAGGAAGATGTGTCTTCTACAGCAGATACAGCCTCGCTTGCGTTCGTTGATATGGCTTTTGCGGTCTGGGTCATCTCCACAACAACTGAATATGAATCCTCGGTTGCTTTATAGAGCCTCTGTGTATTTACGGCAATTTCTTCTGCGGTTGCTTTTGTCTCAAGAAGGGACGACACATTCTCTGCCGAAAAGCTCGAAAGTTTTTCGGTGTTTGCGAGAATTTCGGACTGGGACCTGCTGGCATTATTAGTAGACTGCATTATGTCTTTTAAGGCTGCTGACTGCTTATCTATACCGTTAGTTACGGTCTTATACATCATCTCGACCTGCGTTATTGCCATAGAAACATTCACAGCAGTCGAATTAAGTTTTGTGACTGTGGTTAAGAGTTTTTCTTTAAGAAAAATTATTCCTTTGCCTATGCTGCCTATCTCGTTTTCCCCGACATCAGGAACCTGTGCCGTAAGGTCACCACTCGTTATTTTTTCGATAGCCCGGATTATCTTCCCTACAGGTTTTTTGATGTCCCTGTTGAACAGAAACATCATGACCGCACCTAAAACAACCAGCAAGATCCCCTGTACAAGGGATATCAGTATCATGCTCTTTGATATGCTTTCATTTACGGATTTTGCGGAATAATTGACCTTCAACTCACCGATTTTACCCCCTGAAGCAGTAACAGGGACACTCAAAGCCATTGTTTTTTTTAGCAGAAAAGGATTGATGGTCTTAATGTCTGTGTCAGAATGCATGACCTTTTCTCTTATGACTTTACCGTCCATATCAGAAATATGCACTGAATTTATATCTTCGTCTTTGACAGTTTCTTCAAGATAGGAATCGATAGAAGCATAATCATAGTTCAAAAGAGGAGCAGAACTTACGCCTGCTATAGTTGTTGCAGTCTTGTCTATCCTTTTTTGTAAGGACTTTAAAAGGGTTGATTTGGTATGGAGGAATAATATAACGGCCCCTGTTAACTGGCCTGCAAGCAATATAATAAATACAGAAGTTATAAACTTTGCTGTTATGGATTTTCTGAATATCATAGCGCAGCCACCGTCTCAAGAGATATTATAAAAAAAACCGTTGATCTATTCATCATTGCCTGCCTCCTTATTCTTTCTGCGCATAAACCCTTTCTTATATCATCCCTATTTTAGACATCATAGTTCTTACTTTGTCATATGCTTCATCAGATGCTTCGGCAAATCCCGTATAATTTTTGTTAATGAATTTTAGTATTGCAGAGTCTTCCGGGACATTGTCATTCAGGGAAACAAGAGCTTTCTTCAGTTCAGCTGCCATTTTCCTGTCAAAATTCTTGGACACGCATATATTGAATTCCGGTATCTCATCAGAGAACTTGATCAGTTTCAGCCCCATATCTTTGAACTTAAGTGCTGTTGACTCCATCATGGCGCCTGCATCAAAATCTCCCTTAAGCACAGCTTTAGCAACATCATCATGGTGGCCGAGGTAATTATAGTAGAGAAGGTCTTTTATATCTATACCGGCTTCAAGAAGCATGCCTCTCGGCACAATATGACTGGATGTTGAATGAGCGTCACCGAAAGCAAAGGAATGTCCTTTTATGTCTTCTATCGAATTTATATTGCTATCGCTCTTTGCTACAACAACCGAATGCTGAAATGGATTGCCATCTCTCAACGCTGTTACAAGCACCTGGACCCCGGCCTGTTTGTTCGCTTCTATATAAGTTGAAGGCGTCATGAAACAGAACTGTGTGATCCCATGCTCTATATCTTTTAATGCTCCCTTGAAATCCACTGCTACCTTCAGATCAATCCTGCGTTTGAGTCTTTTGCTGAGATAATCAGCGAGCGGGCTGAACTTCTTGAACATCTCAGCCGGAGATTCGAGGGGCACGATGCCCATTCTCAAAAGCCCGATAGAAGTATCTTCGCTGAATTTAAACTTCGAGACCTCAAGCACTGTCAGTTCAGCATCTTTACAGAGTTCCCTTAAAAGCTGACTGACCTTGAATGAGCGTTCTTTATTGCTCTTCGGAATATCCTTCATCTTTTCTGTTGCTGTCCATATCTGGTTTGAGCCTATTTTCTGTTCGTTTATTGCCCTTGAGATCTGCTGGCTCTTATCAGAGACAAGCTCTATGGACTGTGATATCTGCTTGCTGTTCAAAGACTGTTCGTTAGTGGCTGTCTTGAGGTGTTTTGAAACATCGCTTATTTTTTCGGTTGCATGCAATATATGCTGAATTCCTTTGCTCTGCTCAGTTGTGGCCCTTGATATCTGCCCTACTATTTTCAGCACTTTTTCCATGGCCTCAGCAACAAAAAGGGTCGCCTTTGCCTGTTGTGTTGTTGAACGTTCTATGGTCAGCGCCATTTCTGATGATTTTATGGAGCTTTCGACTATTTTTCTGAGCGTGTCAGCTGCCTCATTTGTGACCTTAAAGCCTGTTTCAACAGACATCAATCCCCCCTCCATTGCTTCGACAGCATCGGCTACTTCCTGCTGGACAGACTGGATGAGGGCAGCTATCTCCTGTGTTGACAGGGAAGTTCTCTCTGCAAGCTGCTTTATTTCGTCGGCAACAACCGAGAAACCCTTGCCGTGTTCTCCGGCCTGTGCCGCGAGGATAGCAGCGTTAAGTGCAAGGAGAGTTGTCTGTTCTGTTATGTCGTCAATGACGTTCAGTATCTTTCCTATCTCTTCAGACCTTCCCCCGAGTTTTATAATGTAATCAGCAGTTTTTTCCACGGTCGCCTTTATATCCTTCATCCCTTCAATGGTTTTTTCTACTGAAACCATTCCGAACGTGATTGCATCATTTTTGACCTTTTCTGACAAGGCAGAAGATTCCTTTGCACTCCTTTCAACCTCCCTTGTTGATGTTGAGATCTCGTTTATCGCTGACCTGGTTTCCTCAGCAGCAACAGTCATTTCAGCTGTGTTGACGGCAACTTCCTTGATAGTTGCAGAGAGCTGTTCTAAAGAAGTTGAAGTGGAATCAACAGCAGAAGAAAGATCCTGTGTGCTTACTGTGATCTGGGTTATGCTGGTCACCATTTCTTCCATGGATGCGGCTGTCTCTTCTGCAGAGGCTGCAAGTCCGTCTGTGCCGTCTGCTATTTCGGATATAGAGGCGTTCATCTCTTCTATGGATGAAGAGATGTTTGTTATTGATTCGGTCTCAAGTATGGTGCCTTCTACGACTTTTCTGGATTCTTTTTCAACATCATCAGCAACATGGGATACCCGTGTCGAGACTTCTTTGACCCTGAAAAGCATGTCTGAAATTGACATCAATGAATCCTGAATGGCCCTGCTTAATCTTCCGATCTCATCCTGGCTGGTTATTTTAAGCTTAAATGACATATCTCCCTCAGAGAGCTGCTGGGCTGCGTCTTCGAGGTTTTTTATCGGAGTTATTACCATTTTTCTTATCATCAGCCAAAGCACAAGACTGAAAAAGAAGCTTGCAAATATAGTTGCAAGTATCACAATCCATATCAGTGTTGTGGCCTTGTCGTATTCTTTTTTGATAGAAATAGACATCCTGATGGCGCCGAGAATAGCCGGGTCATCGGCGTGGCATACTCGACAATTGTCGGTATTTTTAAGCGGCATATAGAATGTAAGTTCTTTTTTACCTCTAATAAGCTCAGAAGCATTAGTTTCAGCCATTTTTTTCATAACAGGCCCTTCAATTATGGCGGACTGTTTTTCAAAGGCCTCTCTCCCTTCATAATTCAGGACCGAGATTTCTTCGATCCCGCTTATTCCTTTCATGTCATTCACCAATGCTTTTGTAAGGTCAGCCCTGTTTTCAAGCATGGTCCTTTCGACATCAGCTGCGATTATTTTTGCAGTAGCCTCTGAGCTAGCCTCTGTAATGCTGTATAAACTTGATCTTTCGATAGTGAGGACCATAAAACCTGCGGCTAAAATCCCGAGTATCAGGAGGAAGACCACAAGAACAAGTATTTTTACTTCAAGTTTTTCGCGCATAAATCCTCCCTTAGCTGATATCTATTTTTAAGGTATCTTCAGCCCTGATCATAGAAATAAAACGTTTTTCGAATATAACAACACCCTCAAGAAATTTGAGCTCTTCTTCGGTGAGGTGACCCGGAGGGGTAAGAATCTCGTTTTGGGGAATTTTTATAACGCCCTCAACCCTGTCAATAACAGCGCCTATCATGCCTTTGGGGCCGTCAACGATAAGAATTTTTTTGTTTGATGTCTGTTCTGTCTCCGGAGTTTTTTCCGTATGTTCATCTGCAATCACAGCTGATTTATTTTTAATGCCAAGGCGTGTTTCAAGATCTATAACAGGAATGATCTTCCCGCGCAGAGATGTAATGCCAAGCACATAATCAGGCATAGTAGGGACCCTGGTTATATTCTGAAATCTCAGGATCTCTTCAACTTCCGGAACCCTGAAAGCAAACTCTTCATTTGAAATGCTGAAGGTCAGCAGCTCCAGCATCGCATCATTGTCGTCGTCCATTTTGTCTTTTTCATACACTTTTTCAACAGCTTTTTCCTCAACTCCGGATGTTTTGACCTCTGCAACAGCTTTTGTCTCATCGGTTTCCTGTTCTTCCGGCATAACCTGTGGCTCTTCAGTGATTTCTTCAGTCAACTGTTCTTCAGGTATAGCCTGTTTTTCAGGACCTGGCAGAGAAGCTTCTTTATCTCTTTGCTGCATTTTTTTTCTAATTTTCGCGATATCCATTTAATCCCAGTTCCCTTGAAGCATCTTCTATAAGCATTTCATCAATAACACTGACTTCCTTTGCAAATCCATCGAGGAGGGCTGTAGTGGCTATACTATTAATGATCCTCGGCACTCCGCCGGAATATCTGTAAATAGCGCTGAGCGCCTCTTTTGTGAACAGCATATTCCCTCTGCCTGATGTCATAAGCCTGTGTTCAATGTAGTTTTTTATTTCATCCCCGGATATGGGGCCGAGATGGTAAAAAAGCCCTATCCTTTGTTTAAGCGGAAGGAATGTTTTATGGTTTAATCTTCTTTTGAGGTCAGGCTGACCGACAAGTATCAGTGTTATAAGGTTCGTATAATCGAGCTGGAAATTTGTGAGAAGCCGTATCTCCTCAAAAGTATCTTTGCCGGGTATCAATTGCGCTTCATCTATGATTATTACACAGGAGATACCGGCCTCATACTCCTGATAGACCTTCTCATATATTGCATCGAGAAGATCATCCTTGAAATTATGATTGACATCTATATCCATCCTTTTTGCAACAGTTCTTAGAAATTGCGCAGGAGTAAGTCTTGGATTTATTATATTGATGATCCTGTACTTCTCTCCGAGCATATCCATCAGTGCCCTTGTCAGGGTGGTTTTCCCGCAGCCTACTTCCCCTGTAAGCAGGATCAATTCTCTCTCTTCAACCGCATACTGCATTCTCGCAAGCGCTTCCTCGTGGGACCTGCTGAAATAAAGGAATTTCGGATCGGGTGTTTTAGTGAAAGGTTTTGTATTAAGTCCATAAAATTCCTCAAACATGACTCCCTCCTTTTTGCTTGATCACGGATTCTTCGATAAGAGATTCGA
Organism: Nitrospirae bacterium GWC2_42_7; assembly: GCA_001803645.1. Classification (GTDB taxonomy): domain Bacteria; phylum Nitrospirota; class Thermodesulfovibrionia; order Thermodesulfovibrionales; family UBA6898; genus GWC2-42-7. The sequence continues at coordinate 17,367 of MHDW01000152.1, forward strand.
CGTCAAGAACGAGGATAACTTCATGCTTGCCGACTTCTGCGGCTCCTGCGAATCCCCGCAATTTTTTCAGGTAATCGCCGAGCGATTTAATAACTATCTCCTGCTGTCCAATGAGCTCGTCAACAAGAAGCCCTGCCTTTCTTTCTCCAAAACTGACTACAACAGCAAAAGAGCGATCGGCCTTATCACTATTGAGATCAAAAAACCTGTTGACTCTCATCATAGGAAGCATCTCGCCCCTGAGATAATAGACTTCTTTCCATTCGATCGTCTGTATGTCCTTTTGGTTAACAATAAGGGTCTCTGACATTGACGTCAAAGCTACAGCGAATTTTTCGTCCCCAACTCTTACAATGAGCGCCTTTATTATGGCCAGTGTGATAGGAAGCGTCAGCATGAAGGTGGTGCCCTCATTCTGTTTTGTCTCGACCTCGGCA
>MHDW01000152.1:17873-19348 GCA_001803645.1 Nitrospirae bacterium GWC2_42_7
TCTTTTGTGCTGAACCCGGGCTGAAAGATAAAATCCACTATATCTTTTTCGTTCAGTTCAACATCATCATCAATAAGTCTTTTCTCAATAGCTTTTTTCCTGACTTTTTCAATATTTATGCCGGCGCCATCATCCCTGATCTCGATCACAACGTGATTGCCTTTCTGGTAAGCTTTTAAAATTATTGTCCCGGCTTCGTTCTTTCCTTTTTTCTTTCTGTCCTCCGGAGTTTCGATCCCATGGTCAATGGAATTTCTGATGAGGTGCATCAGGGGGTCTACGATCTCCTCTGCGAGATATTTATCAAGTTCCGTATCCTCCCCATACATTACGAGTTCGATCTGTTTGCCCATTTCCCTCGCATAGCGTCTTACTATCTGGCCCAGACGTGAGAATATCTGGCCTATCGGGACCATCCTTATTTCGAGCACCTGCTCCTGCAGTTCAGCAAGCCTTCTCTCGAGTGTCTGGGATATCTTGTGGACATCATATACAAGAGGAGAATGTCCGTAATGCTCGATCAGTTCAGTCCCGATCCTTTTGACAGCTCCTTTTGCGAGAGTTAATTCACCTATCGTGTTTAAGATCCTGTCTAATTTTTCTATGTCAACCCTGACAGTAGTTGAAGTGCTTTTCAGCTGGGGTTCCTGCATTCGGACAGGCGAAGTTGCCAACGGATGAGTGACTTTTAAAGGAATGAGCGTATCTATAGGAATATTGACGTCCTTCCTGATCTCATCAAAAGGTTTTGTGCTTCCGAACATCAGATTAAAACCTATAGATCCTTCAGGAACATTTGAAGAAGTAGGAAGGGTTGAAATAAGTTCGCCTTTTGTCTTTATTGTCTTGGTAAGTTCCTCGAGGGCCTTGTCGAAAATATCAAGAGAAAAAGCGGCCTTTGCGAGATAAACACCTTTTCCTTCTTTAATGTTGGACTTAAGCCTGTGCTCTTCATATTCTGAAAGGACTTTCATTATGGACTCATCGATCAATGTTTCGCTGGAAGCCTCGCCTGCCGATCCTTTCTGTGAGGCTCTGAAAGACTCTATGTCCTTAAGATACTGGCTTATGTCCTCTTCTTCTTTTTCCTGGCTTGCTGAATTAACAAGGTCCCTAAGAATATCCAGATTCCTGAACATGAAATTTATTACCTTGTCATTAATTTCGAGCTTGCCGAGCCTCACGTCATCCATGAGAGTCTCGAGAGCATGGCTCAAATGCATAATGCCCTGTATCCCGAACAGGCCTGAAACTCCCTTGAGAGTATGCATTGCTCTGAACAGGGCATTAATGGTATCAGGGTTAAGGCCGGACGAAATTGTTTCATTGATCTCGAGTGTCAGCCTCTGTGATTCTTCGAGGAGTTCTTCAGCCTCTGCTATAAATTCCTTTATTGAAGATTTCATGAACCGATCGTTTTCTTGATTATTTCCTGAAGTTCAGATGACCTGAAGGGCTTTGTAACATATGCTGTT
>MHDW01000152.1:19383-20130 GCA_001803645.1 Nitrospirae bacterium GWC2_42_7
TGTTTGTATCTCGGGTTGTTCCTGATAAAATTGATAAGCTCGAGGCCGTTGATATCAGGCATATTGATGTCAGTAATAACGAGCGAATATTCCTGCAAAGGCAGCATTTTCAAGGCCTCAAAGCCTGAGCCTGCCTCAACAGTCTCGAAATCGCTGATATCTTCGATGACCGCCCTGATCAAAGCCCTTGTAGTAGCTGAGTCTTCAACTATGAGAATGGTTTTCACTAAAACTCTCCGTTTCTACTTAAGATTTTATCAGATAACTCAAAAAAAATCTCGGTCTTATTTCGGATCAGGCTTCGTCTTTCTTCTGCATGTCATAAAGTCTTCTTTGAAGTAATGATTTCTCGAGTGCGAGACCTGCATGGTTTATGAAGATCTCAAGGCCCTCAGTCTCGCCTGAGGAATCCTTAGAGGTAAGGTTATCACAGTAGAGAAGGGCGACAACCTTGCCCTCTGCTACAACAGGGAAAATGGTCACCTCAGAGGGCCGAAGGCCGCCGAGCACTTCCATTATGTTATTTGTGACTTCGTCCTTCGGCATTGTACCTTTATATGGCATTTGTTCGAGAATGATCTTCATGAAAAAATTGCTTCTGTCAGGTCTCATCACAATTGCCCTGACCTTTTCATCAGCCATTTCTATGTCGAGTCCGAACTGTCCAAGCCCGATCATTTCATCTTTGCCCACCATAAACAGAATTCCTCTCTGAAAAATATCGCTTGCAAACCTTAGTATAAGCAG
>MHDW01000153.1:0-4200 GCA_001803645.1 Nitrospirae bacterium GWC2_42_7
CTTTGTTGATCAGTTCCTCGAGAATTTTTTCCTTTCCCTGTTCGCCTTGATATATCTGCTGAGCATAATCAGGAAGAGATTGGTACAACTTGTCAAGGTCAGCCTGGGTTATTTTGGTGTTGCCGACCTTCGCAAGATATCCGCTGTTTTGTGTGTTGTCCTGTTTTGCACAGGAGAAAAGCGCAAAAATTATTGTCAGAGTTAAAACTGCTTTTTTCATTGGAAAACCTCCATAAATTTAAGTCTACTATTTATAGCATATATATCCAAATATATTAAAGTATTTTTGACAATAAAATAAATATTATGATAAATTAATTTAATTGTTGTTTGGACATTCATTCAATACCCGGGAGATTATGTCTTAACCTTTTTACTGCCAAGTCATGATTAATAAATTTAAGAATTCGAGAAAACTTTTCAAAAAAGCGCAGACTGTCATTCCCGGCGGAGTGAACAGCCCTGTCCGTGCGTTCCGTGCTGTTGGCGGGAACCCTGTTTTTATCGAGAGAGCGAAAGGCTCAAGGATTTATGATGTTGATGGCAATTCATATATAGATTATGTTCTGTCCTGGGGGCCGATGATACTCGGCCATGCATATCCTAAAGTTGTGCAGGCCCTAAAGAAAGCAATAGAAAAAGGCACAAGTTATGGAGCGCCTACAGCTCTTGAGGTTGAGCTCGCAGGGATGGTGTTGAAGGCATATCCTTCCATGGATAAGGTGAGGATGGTCAATTCAGGCACTGAGGCAACAATGAGCGCTATAAGGGTTGCAAGGGGTTTTACAGGAAGAGACAAAATAATTAAGTTTGAAGGCTGTTATCATGGGCATGCTGACGGTCTTCTTGTTAAGGCAGGTTCAGGAGCAATGACCTTTGGACTGCCGGACAGCCCCGGAGTACCAAAGTCCTATGCAAAAAACACAATAACTATTCCTTTCAATGACACAGGGCTTCTTAAAAGCACAATAGAAAAAGAGTGGCGAAATATCGCCTGTGTAATAATCGAGCCCGTAGTTGGGAACATCGGGTGTGTACTTCCAAAACCAGGATTTCTGGAGGCCCTGAGAAAACTCACGAAAAAGAACGGCATTGTTCTGATCTTTGATGAGGTGATGACAGGTTTCAGGGTTTCTTTTGGCGGTGCACAGGCTTATTACAGAATAAAACCTGATATGACATGCCTCGGTAAAGTTATAGGAGGGGGGCTTCCGGTCGGGGCATATGGCGGGAAAAAAGAGATAATGTCAATGGTGTCGCCCGAGGGGCCTGTATATCAGGCAGGCACTCTTTCAGGCAATCCGCTGGCAATGACAGCCGGTATAGAGACATTAAAAGTACTATCTGACAAAAATAAATATAAAGAGATAGAGAAAAAGGCGCTTATGCTTGAAGAGGGGCTTGTAGATGCTGCAAAAAGAGCTGGGGTTACCACTCGTTTTTACAGGGCAGGGAGTATGTTCTGCACTTATTTTACAGGTAACGATGTCTATAATTATGAAACAGCAAAGACATCAGACACAGGAAAATTCGCAAGGTTCTTTTCAGGGATCCTCCTGAAAGGAATAAATATAGCGCCTTCACAGTTCGAAGCAGGCTTTATGTCCCTTGCGCATTCAGAACACGACATAGAAAAAACAATAAAAGCAGCATATGAAGAGTTCAAGGCTTTGTAGTGCTTAGCTAACGGGAGGTAACGGATGTTTAATCCTTTCAGTGGGATGAAGAGGATTGCAGGCTGGTTTAGTCAGGGAGTTTCGATCAAGGCAAAAATAATTATTGCCATAATTGGATTATTTGTTATTGCCGGCCTTGGGGTTGCAGCATACAAGATAAATCATTATGCCGAACATGATCCTAATGCCTGCATGATGTGTCATGTGCATGATGATGCCAATAAAAAGTGGGCGGAAACCGAGCATAAAACAGTCACCTGTCACGTATGCCATCAAGCTTCAAGAAAACAGCAGATAACTCAGATGTACAGATTTGCTTTTTTGGGGCAGAAGACAGTTGAGCCCCGGCATGGCGAAATAATCGTTGCATGGAAGATATGTTATCAGTGCCACTGGGAAAAAAACGAGGAGTATTCAAAAGCAAAACTCGTTAATCGCTCAAGGCTCCATGCAAAGCATGTTTTTATAGAGCAGATAGAGTGCTCCAAGTGTCACGGATACAAAACTCACGAATTCACAGCTGAGGCAAGGTTCTGCGTTAAATGCCATAAGGACAGGGAAGTGCATGGCATAGGCATGGAAGAACTTGCATGCCTGAACTGCCACACAGACAGAACCGCGGACCTGATGCCCGGGCGTAACAAGTGCATGTTCTGCCATGGGACTGAAAAGGTCAGGACGCAACTTATTGCTGATGGAACACTCGATGTAATCCATAATCAGCCGGATGAAAAGACGATAAAGAAGGCGATAAAGATCAATGTGCCTGAAGATGCTCCTATGCAATTCGATTGTTATGAATGCCATAAACCGCATGAAGCATCACGTCCTGACTGGAGCAAATGCTTGTCCTGCCACAAGAATATTATAAATGTCGGCCAGCACGGGATGCATATTGAAGGCGTGGGTATGAAATGCAAGCAATGCCATAAACCTCATGTCTGGAGAGTGACGCCTCAACAGGCGAAGAAAGATTGTGTGACTTGCCATAGCTATAAGGACCCTATGAATTTTATAGGTCCTTCGTAGGCATTAAAATTTATGAATCCCTGCAGTTCTGCTGCAGGGATTTGTTTTGTTTGAAAGATATTAAGGTCTTAATTATAGGATCAGGAATAATTGCAGCTATAAAATAATTCTTGTTTCTGCAAATATTGCTGTATAATGGATCAATAAATGTGAAAAGGGATAATTTGTGAAAACACATGTTTACAGGCCTCTAATTGTAGTTCTATTTATCATTGCATTTATTCTGATTGCAAGATCCCTTCTCGTTCCAAAGGACTTTGGTGTGCACGAGCGCGGCTATATGTACGGATGGTACAGGCAGGGAAACGTTCAGGAGTGGAGTAATAGTGTAAAGGTCAAATATCAGGGTGCGGATTATTGCAAGGAATGCCACTCTGACAAGTATGAAAGTATTATGATGACCCCTCATGCGATTATAGAGTGTGAGAACTGCCATGGCCCTGCTGTTGAACACCCGTCGGAACCTCCTAAACTCCAGATAGACAGAAGCAGGGATCAGTGCCTGAGGTGCCATTATTCCCTTCCATATCCTACAAGTGGAAGGGCCAACATAAGAGGCGTTGACCCGGAGGAACACAACAAAGACATAGAATGCGTTTCATGCCATAACCCGCACAAGCCTTCTTTGGAGGGATTAAAATGATAAGCCGGAGAGATTTCTTAATACATACAATCAAGGGAATAGCAGTGGCAGCACTGCCTCTTTCAGCATTCGAGATCATCAACCCTAAAAAGCTCTTTGCAGAGCAAAATAACGGGAAGAATGTCAGGTGGGTATTTCTTGTTGATACATATAAGTGTGTTGGCTGTGGTTTGTGTGTTAAGGCCTGCAAGCAAGAAAACGAGATTCCTTATGAGGCTAATGTAACCAGAACATGGGTCGAGAGATATGTGCTGACCAGTGACGGTAAACTTCATGCTGACACACCTAACGGCGGGCGGGATGGTTTTATTGATCCAAGGATAGAGATCGGTCATGGCAAATTCGAGGAGATAAAAAAAGGTGATATAAAGAAGGCGTTCTTTGTGCCTAAGCTCTGCAACCAGTGCGAAAATCCGCCATGCGTTCAGGTCTGTCCAGTAGGGGCAACTTATCAGGCGCCTGACGGTGTTGTGCTTGTAGACAGGGAATGGTGCATTGGCTGCGGTTACTGCATTATGGGGTGTCCTTATGGAGTAAGGTTCTTTCACCCTAAATATCATACAGCAGAAAAATGCAATTTCTGTTATCACAGGATAACAAAGGGACTGAAAACAGCCTGCATTCAGGCATGTCCGTTCGGAGCAAGACAGATCGGGAATATTAAAGACCCTAAGGACCCTGTAACAAAGATCATAATGACAGAGCGGGTCGGCATCTTAAAAGAAGAGTTCGGTACAAAGCCGCAGGTATATTACATAGGGCTGGACAAGGAGGTCAGATAAATATGGTTCACGGCGAAGTATGGACGCTGAAAGAGTTTTTTGTCTATCCCAATGAATATATCTACTGGAG
>MHDW01000153.1:4233-4593 GCA_001803645.1 Nitrospirae bacterium GWC2_42_7
TTGCCGGTGCATTTGTGCTTTCATCACTTTATCATGTCTTTGGCATAAAACAGTTAAAAGACATGGCGAGGTTTGCGCTGGTCTTTTCATTTGCCCTGCTTTTTGTTGCGCCGATGCCGCTGCTGCTTCACCTTCTGAAGCCCTTAAGGGGAATGAATGTATTAATGACGCCGCACTTCACCTCTGCAATAGCTGCCTTTGGTATTGTCTTTATGTCATACGGTACCTTGGTCGCCTCTGAACTTTGGTTCCTCTACAGAAAACATTTTGTTGAAACAGCTTTGTTACTCAGGGCGAAGCAGGACAAAGGACTTGTTGAACGGATAAAATATCTTCTATTTTCTGCATTGACTCTGGGTG
>MHDW01000153.1:4653-5872 GCA_001803645.1 Nitrospirae bacterium GWC2_42_7
TCTGTAAAGGCGAATGCCTTATGGATGACCCCGCTCATGCCTGTTATCTTTATCATGTCAGCTATAGTCTCGGGTATTGCTCTTTGCATTCTTACATATATAGTTACTATGGAATTAAGGAGAATGATAGCATTGCGGAAAAAATCTGTGCATACAGTACATCAGAAACCTGAAGAGATAAGAGGCGTTGAACTGAATGTAATACGCATGACCTCTAAATATCTTCTTTACTTTCTGGTCTTCGCAATAAGCCTTGAACTTCTGGACTTTGTTTTCCGCGGATATACTGCTGTTAAATCATGGGATGTGATAAGAAGCATTATCTACGGAAAGGACTTCATTAATATATTTGTCATTCAGTACGGCATGGGCAACCTTCTGCCGTTTATTCTCTTTCTGCTCCCGAATCTCTCGATAAAAAGGGCTGTGGCAGGGGTTATTCTCGTGCTGTTAGGGGTCTTTATGATGAGGTATAATGTTGTTATCGGCGGGCAGGCATTCTCACTGACATTCATGGGATATATGCATTATCACCTGCCAATAATCCCGCATGACTGGGAGACGTTCAAGGAAGGCCTCGGCGGTGCACTGAGCATAATCATAATGCCTTTTATATTGTTCTGGATAATAAGCAAGATATTGCCGATATTTGACTATAAAGAATCGCATTAATCCGAAAATACATCCAGAAGAGACATTTGTTTTTCTGTATATTACACTCCTGAAATCAATTCCCTTGAAGAACATACAGCGAATCGTTTAACCTTAGTGCTATGAAAGTGTTTTCAAAGGATGCTATGCAGGCGTGGACAGTCGGCCTGAATTTTGTTTTTGCTACCTTTATAGGTCTGGGCGTAGGATACTGGCTTGACAGATTTTTTAAAACATCTCCATGGCTTATGCTGATATTCCTGCTGTTAGGGATAATCGCAGGTTTCATGGAACTCTATAAACTGGCAAAGAAACAGAGCAATGGATCTGATAAAGAAGATATATAAGCATTCGATCATCGCGATAATACCTGTTGCGGTACTTTCAGCGTTCGTTGAATGGAAGTTCATTGAATGGAGACATATGACTTTAGGCATAATAGCCGGGGGAGTGCTCGGGCTTGCGAATATCAAAGGCCTTGCATGGGGGATTGGCGGGTTACTAGGTTCTCACAAGTCAACAGCCATGATGGTTTTTTTTAGCTTGTTCAGGCTCCTTCTGCTTTTGA
>MHDW01000154.1:0-3378 GCA_001803645.1 Nitrospirae bacterium GWC2_42_7
ATTCCTATCTGCATGAAGCCGAAACCCGCAAGAATGCGGTGCCTGCCGGTCTCGCATCTTATGACACGTCCAAGTCGAAGCCGAAAAAATATGACTATGACCCTTATCTTGATCCTCAACTGATTTGGTCAGGGAATAAAGATCATACCTCATTTGAAGTTCTCACTGTATTTCTGCATATTCATGAAAAAACAGCACCTGAAGCAATTATCCGCTCTATCAAGAGGGAAGACCTACAGGTAGACATTTTTACTTCGATAAAAGAGGGGCATTCATGAAAGAACCTACTAAAAAACTTCCGCCGTTTACTGAGACAAATCCCGAATTATTGAACGAATGGGATAATGATAAAAATGCAGGCATCGATCCTTATTTATTATCCGCTGGCAGTATCAAAAAGGTGTGGTGGAAATGCACAAAGAATTCTGCTCATGAGTGGCCTGCTATAATTTACAATCGTGCAAGAAAAGGCAAGGGATGCCCTTATTGTGCTGGCCAGCTCACGATACCTGCCGAATCTTTTGCAAAACTTCGACCAGCACTTATGAAAGAGTGGCATCCCACGAAAAATGAAGGGATTGATCCTTGGAGTCTTCCTCCGGGAGGGCAAACAAGAGTCTGGTGGCGATGCGACAATGGCCATGAATGGAGTACGCTTCTTTTTGTACGAGCGAAACACGACAAAGGCTGTCCTTACTGCACAGGCCGTGTTGCGTCGGAGAAAAACTCTCTTGAGACTGTATTTCCAGAAATTGCGGCTGAATGGCATCCGACAAAAAATACTAAAACCCCAAAAGAAGTTACTTCAAAGAACAATTATCGCGCATGGTGGAAGTGCCACACATGCCTTTTCGAATGGCAAGCCCCAGTGAATATGAGGACAGTGCTCAACTCTGGCTGTCCATTGTGCGGACATGATGAAGGAGCTTTGAAGAGCAAGAAAACTCGCATAGAAAAAGAAGAGAACGAACTGCCCAATTACGATTCTGTCCTAACAACCAGTTTATGATACCAAGGATTTGAGAAAATAGGGTGACACTCCAAGTTTAGATTAACGAAAGGAGTGTCATAGATGGAACAAGTAAAGAGTATACAAAAGAGCAGTCAACAAAGGAAGTATCCACAGCGACACAATCGATATTCAGCCGATTTCAAACTTCAAATAGTCAGGAAGTACCTTGAGGAGAGCATTCCTGTTTCAGTGATTAGGCAGGAATGCGGGGTGAGCAGTAACACGGTAGTGCGCTGGGTGCGGGCTTATCGTCGTGAGGGCGAGGCCGGACTCTTGACGCGCTACAGAGGCAAAGGACGCAGTCTTCCCTCCCCGGTGAGGCAGAAGATAGTCGAGCTCAAAGAAGCCAACCCGGTCTTCGGCATCAAGCGCATATCACAGCTTTTAAAGAGGATGTTTTTTCTCTCTGCCAGTCCTGAGACAGTCCGCAAAACACTTCACGACTCATCCCTTATGACGGCCCCACCCAAAAAGAGGCAGCGCAATATCACCCGTCCTAGATTTTTCGAGCGGGCAACTCCAAACCAGCTTTGGCAGACAGACATCTTTACGTTTCGTCTTGGGGGCCATTATGCGTATCTGATAGGTTATATCGACGATTATTCACGTTATATTACGGGGCTTGAGCTTTTCCGCAGTCAGACAGCCCAGAATGTAATCGAGGTATACCGCAGGGCGGCCTCCGAGTACAACCCGCCGAAAGAGATGCTTACAGACAATGGGCGGCAGTACACGAGCTGGCGCGGCAGCAGCCGCTTTGAGACAGAGTTGAAGAAAGACAAGATTCACCATATCAAATCACAGCCGCATCACCCGATGACCTTAGGCAAGATTGAGCGGTTCTGGAAGACAATCTACCTTGAGTTTCTGAGCCGGGCTCAATTTGCGAGTTTTGAAGATGCAGTCGAACGTATACGTCAATGGGTGAAGTATTACAACCACAAGAGGCCGCATCAGGGGATTGGCGGCCTGTGTCCGGCAGACCGATATTTTGAGGTCCAGGTAGAACTTCGGAAGACCATCGAACAGGGCATAAAAGACAACCTCCTTGAGATGGCCTTGAGGGGCAAGCCGCGACTGCCTTTTTACATGGTGGGCCGCATGGAAGGGCAGTCAGTAGTGCTTCGGGCGGAAAAGGGCAAACTGCGGTTGTCGGTTGATGCTGAAGAGGACGACATTACACAGGAAGTTATTTACAATTTAAACGAAGAAGGAGATAATCATGGAGAAGATAAAGAGCGACAAGAAAAGACAGACGATAAACTACGGGGCGATGGAGAAATGCCGGGCAGTGCTGTCAGTGTGGACAGAACGGCGCAAGCCCGGGGAGATATGCCGGGAGCTTTCGATACCCTGGATGGTGTTTTCGCAGTGGCAGAAGCGGGCGATGGAGGGAATGCTGCAGGCGCTGGAGCCCAGAGTGAGTCTGGAGAAAGGGCCGGCACTGAGCCCACGGCTTCAGGCGATGATAGAGAAAAGGCGTTTGGCCCTCATGACGAACACGGCGCAGGGCAGACTGGAGAAGACGCTTTTGAAGGCGCAGGAGGCAAGGAAAGCGGAGACGTCAAGGGACGAGAAGCCATCCTCAGGGGCCGTCTTGCGCAAGACTGAAAAACCATAACAGAAACGGAGCGTGCGTATGAGCCACTCAAAGGACAAAGAGCGTGCCCGTCAGCGGGCAGTAGTGGTGTTTGCAGTGCGCAGCGGTCAGATTACTGCTGAGGAAGGTGCGCGCAGACTGGGCATCTCACGCAAAACCTACTACGAATGGGAAAGCCGGGCCTTGCAGGCCATGACTGAAGCCATGGAAAACAAATCCCCCGGCAGACCGAACACTCAAAAGGACGAAGAGAAACAGCAATTACAACAGCAGATTGCAGAACTCCAAAACAAGCTCTTTGTTGCTGAGAAAACGGTAGAAGTGCGGGACATGCTGCACGCCTATGAACTACAGAACGCCAAAGTGAAAAAAAGCTCTGGCAAGGTTGTGGAAAAAAAACGAAAGCAAAAGAAGAAACAATAACCCGTATGCTTACAATAATTGACCAGATAAAGGAGAAGACCAAAATGCCGTACAGGACGATCTTGAGTGCTGTCAGGCTACCCTATCCAAGCTTTATACGGTGGCGCATGCGGCGCAAAAAAGATATGCCTGTAGTGCAGCAGCCGGGTCCTTCCAAGGTCAAGCCGCTGGATTTAGTCAGCCTTACACAGGACATCGCCCAGTTGTCTCACGGGCATAATCGCACTCAGGGCACGAGCAAGTTATACGCTCGCTATGCGTCCTATGTATCAAGGCGGGAACTTCAGGCAATGATAACAATGGCGCGGCATGACCTAAATACGCTGCATCGTCAGAATCTGCG
>MHDW01000154.1:3409-7609 GCA_001803645.1 Nitrospirae bacterium GWC2_42_7
CGTGACTCAACCGGTGACAAGATATATCTCAACCAGATGCAGGATCTTGCTTCCCGCTATAAGTTCAGTCCTATGACAGGAGATATTCCCTGCGGTGAAGAAATATCCGGCTATCTTGCGGCAACTTTCAAGCGTTTCAGTCCGCCACTGTTTCTCAAGCGGGACAATGGCGGCAACCTCAATCATGCGGCTGTCAATGAGGTGCTGGCCAATTATTTAGTCATGCCTGTGAATAGTCCTGTCCATTATCCGCCTTACAATGGCGCAATCGAAAAGGCCCAGGCCGAGATGAAAAACGATCTTGCGGTGAAGCTCTCATACAAACCCTGCTGCCCGCGTGAACACATGGAAGCTTATGCCTCGACAGTTCAGAATGATCTGAATCACTGGCCTCGACCGTGTTCGAGCGGCAAGAATGCCTGTCAGGTGTATTTTACCGGCAAAAAAACGTTTACCAAATGGGAAAGGAGGGATGCCTATGTCTGGATAACAAATTTGCAAAATGATATATTATGCAGTGATGGGGTTCAGCCACAAGCGGCCTGGCGCATCGCCGTTGAGGCCTGGCTGAACATGAAAGGCTTTATTACCATTACCAGAAACGGAAAAGTGTTACCCAGTTTTTTCTGATTTCGGTATCATTAACTCATGGTGTGCACAAAGAACATCGGCACAGACGGGAATCCTAAATGGGTTCTAACTGAGAGAAAAGAAAATTAGTAAAATCAGATGGCAAGATGGGTGGAAGAAGACGTAACGCATTGATTAAAAATACTAATTTGCTGGCGCGCAAAAAGAAACAATTAGAGGAATGATCAAGGAACGCTTAGAACAAAATATGATTGACAGATCCAACAAGGCACTATGTCTCGCTGTGACAAGTTACTGTGACAAGTATTAGCTGTTTCAAAGACATAAACATATGTTTAAAGAATATTTACATCGGAAATCAGACCTATTTTCTGATGAAAAGCCTTAAAGAGGAAGGTTTGGTATATACAGACGGTCACGGTGGCAGTGCTAAATGGCACATAAAACAATAAGCAGATGCGTTATGGTTGCGCATTACGCATTTGTAAGCTCAATTGGAGTTTTATTTGCGTCTAATGCAATTAAATGCTAATTGAAACAATCTCATGGAGCAGACATGATAAACGAAGATGCGATAAAGGCATATATCAGAAAAAAGTTCAGCGGTATTATCAGTGTTGATGTAAGAAAGCTCGGTTCAGGGGTCCAGGGATCTGGATTCCTAATTAAGATAACAACAAATGAAGGCATTAAAGAGTATGTTGTAAAGGCCCTGATCCCCGAAGGATTTGGCCACGACTATCCTTCTGACAGGGCCTCTGTTTTCCTCCTTGACCTTGATGAGTTCAGGAATCTTCCGAAACACATAAGTGCAATAGATGTCCTCGCAGAAATGGAGGACGGCTCCATTAAATCCATAGGCGGCGGTAAGGAATATTATTTACTCATGGAGAAGGCAGAAGGAAGGGATTATTTTAATGACCTGAATGAATTTCAGAATAAAACAAAGCTCGGAGAAAAAGACATTCAGAAAATAAGATCAATGGCATTATATCTGGCGGGGATTCATGCTGTTAAGAAGGACTCAAAAGTGCTCTACTGGAGGAAATTAAGAGACACAGTCGGGCATGGTGAATGTCTTATGGGTGTATTTGACTTATATCCTGATGGAACAATGTCCTACGAAGAGATGAAAAATATCATCAAAAAATCTGTTGACTGGGTCTATAAATTAAAGCCGAAATACAGACGCCTGTCACAAATCCACGGTGACTTTCATCCGGGTAATATCTGGTTCAAAGAAGACGGGAGCCAGAAGTCAGAAGTCAGAAGTCAGAAGCTGGAAGACATAAGTCACCCCCCCATCCTCACCTCGGCAAGTGGGGGCGAAGAGGAGGTAGATTTCATACTGCTTGACAGAAGCCGAGGGCCGTGGGGAGAGCCTGCTGATGATGTGACCGCGCTTGCGATAAACTACATTTTCTTTTCCCTTAAGAATCACGGCGATGTAAGGGATGCATATCTTGAGGGGATAAGGCTTTTCTTTGAAGAATATGTAAGGGTATCAGGAGATAAGGAGATAAATGAAGTTGTTGCTCCATTTTTTGCCTTCAGATCAGCAGTTGTTGCCAATCCTGTATTTTATCCTGATCTGTCGGAAGCTGCCCGAAATAAGATATTCAGATTTGCAGAAAATGTTCTGGATGCAGATTGTTTTGAGATCAAGAAGGTGAATGAATATATCCTATGAGTATTTTTGAGATCATTATGCTTTTGTGTTTTGGAGCTGCATGGCCGGTCTCTATTTATAAGTCTTATGTATCAAGAACAACAGCAGGTAAAAGTGTGATTTTTCTCTATATTGTGCTTTTGGGTTATTCAGCCGGCATCATCCATAAACTACTGTACAAGCCCGATATTGTCACTTCTCTATATATACTTAACGGATTTATGGTTTTGATAGATATCATTATTTACTATAGGAACAGAATGATAGAGGCCAAATATAAAAGTGAGCAGCAGACATCATGAAGATAGCAACAATAAAAAACCCTCAGTATAAAACTGAGGGTTTTTTATTGTTGCAGGGAAGAGTTTGTTTATTATTTCTTATGCGAAGCGCAGAACTTTGATTTCCCTGTAGCAGTGTTCTTGCAGTTCTTGCCCTCTTTTGTCTTTGCTGCACACTTTGCTTTTTTTGCTGCTGCCATATCAGTTCCTCCTTCTGTAATTTCCTACACTATAGCACATAAAAAACTAAATGAATATATATTTTTACTGTTAAAACAAAAAACAGGCGGTAAGTTTATCCCATCGGAAAGCACCATTTTGTCATGCGCGGGGCATTAATTCTTCAGGGGAACTCATTAATCGGGGTTTATTCTGAGATTGTTTGGACAACGGAAAAGTTTTTTTCAGCCGGCGGAACTTCTTCCCCGCTAAAAATTGCCAGGGAAAAATTCAATAGTGAATCGATAGCTTGAGTGGAGTTATCAGGAGGGCAGAAGCCTTCAGTTGCTGAGTAATCGTCAAACTGTAATGAAACGCGCTGCAGGTTGGTGTTACCGCCTGTTCTGTCAAGTATGAATTCAGATGCAAGCTCCATGTTGACTTTTTTATTATCCAAAAGTGTAAGTGCCTTTTTTTCTGAAAGATCAGAAGGGGAAAAGGAGGAGATCTCAGGAACTATGTAGTAGTTGAATGCAAGGGAATGATCTGAAATAAAACCATAGAATTCATCCTGACATCTTCCAACATATCCGCCGCCAACAAGGAGATTCCGCACTTCTGTCTTGCTGAGGAACGATAAGAGAAGGACAAGATCGTTAATGCTAAGCTTACCGTTCGTGGAAGAATCAGACTCAATATATAATGCTGCCGGAGAAGCGTTTGTGATCTCATTTATGTATCTTGCATACTCATCCAGTTCAGAGGTATAAGAGTAGTATTTATGGCTTGGGGAATTTTTTGGCAGGATCAATATTACAAGCTTATTCTCTGTTGTCATCTGCTCTATGAATGCTTTTTCATTTCTTAACTGCATCTGCATGACTTTTATAACGGATTTATCATAATTTTCCTTAAAAAAAAGATCGACAATACTCGATAGGTAGTTGGCCCTTCCTCTTTTGATCAGGGGTTTTTTATTATGGAAGAATACGTAGTATGCAGGATGCACTATTATGTAGACCGAACTATTGTCAATAAACTTGGCATAATCAGAGTATTTTTCGCTTGGGATGTTGTTCAGTTTTGTTAGCCCGAGACCTTTATATGACCAGTCAATCCAGCGCGGATCTTTTTCTATGAGGGAATTTCTTTTTTCTATGGCTTCGGCAACTTCTTTTGATAAAGGTATTATTTTTTCAGGATTCTGATATGCGATGTTATTATCTTTTTCTGTTTTGGCTGGCTCTTTGGAAACCTGTTTGAGCATACAGCCTTCCAAAGACAAAACAGCCAAAATCAGGACTAAATAAAAGTATTTGATTGATGTCATAAAAAGGAACCCTTTTTCTGCTACTTTACAATTTTAACCATTATTTCAGGAATAAAACAAGCAGAGGTCACATGATCCTGAGCGGATAATCAAGCTTAGTGCAGATTATATGTTGCTGAGGCTGTTTTTTCAGTTTTCAGGATAAACCTGTTACAAGTGGTTTGCAGGGT
>MHDW01000155.1:0-1810 GCA_001803645.1 Nitrospirae bacterium GWC2_42_7
TAATTTTATATGCTGATACGTTATAATTTCAGATCAAGGGAAATTCTATCTCCTTTGGCAATAATTTAAAATTCAGAAGAAGATCATAAAGGAGACAAAAATGAGCAAGGAGCTTAACGCAAAAAACAACATAATACAATCTATCATATGTCACGCAAGGGAGCATTGCGCTGAAGATATTGACAAAGCTTATGAATATTTCTGGGACAGAAACCACCCTGATGAATTCCTCAGCGGGACTGCACTTGAGCTCGGCTTCATAAATTTTGAAGACTGGCTTGTATTTGACTACAAGGTCAATGAAGCAAGGGAAACACTTATGGATCTCCATGTCCGCGATAACCGTTGCCAGGTCGAAGAAGAACTGGAGGTAATTAAAAAAACAAGGGATTCACTGATGAGCCTCTATGAAGTAGTGTCTGTTTCTAAAGACAAACGAGTGCTGCTCAAAGACCTCCTTCTCGGCGGCGAATTTGACCTGAAAGACAAGGCGCTGACCCGCGGGTTGAAAAAAGGTGATATTTTTGCAACAAGGCTACTGAACCTTGATGGCAAATACGTCATGTCAGGATGCGTCTATCCATACAAAGCAAGCCTGAAAAAAAAGGTCATGGCGCATATAGACAAGGAATTCGGCAAATATATAAAAAATGCAAATCCGAACGGCACAATGAAAGACTTTCTTAAAGAGTATGGGGATGTATTTAATATCTTCTGGATGAATTTGATACTTAGTGGTCTTAAAAAAGAAGATTAGGACAGCATGCTTTATTTATGGAGAAAGATTATTCTTCAGTTCCTCCCATAGGCATAATTGCCTATTCGGATTTCTACAACGTGCCGGAACCAAAAGTCTGGGGTGACTACTGGTTCAAAGAAAATCTGATTAAAGAATTCAGGAGGCTCGGCTGCCCTCTTGACAATTCTAACCCTAAGATCCTTCTGCATCTCTTCGGAGAACCGCTAAAAAACGTTCCTGCAGATACATATAACATACTCTGGATACACAGCCATCCTGACTGGATCACCCCTGAGATATTATGCAAATACCAGAAGATATTTTGTGTGTCAAAACATTTTAATGCAAAAATTGCTAAAATGGGGGTTGATTCTGAATTTATGATGATACCAACAAACATGAAGCCTGCCACAGCAGAGAAAAAATACGACATCGTCTTTGTAGGAAACACAAAAAATAATAAGATCAGAAAAATAATATCTGACATGGGGGCGCTGCCCTACAACATAAGGATCTGGGGATGGGGATGGAAGGGCTTAATACCTGATGAATGGTACGGCGGGGAATACTATGAAAACGATAAGCTTAACATGCTCTATGCATCATCAAAGATCGCGCTGAACGACCACCATGAGGACATGCAGAGGGAAGGTTTTATCAATCCCCGCGTGCTGGACATCCTGGCTAGTGGCGGATTTGTGATCTCTGATGGAGTTGCTGGAATGGATGAACTGCTGGACAACAGCATTGTGGTCTATAACACACCTGAAGACCTTAGCAGGAAAATAAAAAAATATAGAGGAGACAATGACAGCAGGGAATCACTTGCTGACAGAGGCAGGAAGATTGCTTTGACATATACCTATCAGGATTCCTGCTTAAAAATTTTGAGACATATTGAAACGATTTCTGCTAAATTATCTCTATGAGTTTTGAACATAAATCAACAAAAAAAGCCGGTATACTCATTATCGGCAATGAGATACTCTCAGGAAAGGTGCATGACTGCAATTCCTATTATCTGGCATCTGAACTAAGAGCTCTCGGGGTGAGTGTTGAAAGGATAATGGT
>MHDW01000155.1:1848-4698 GCA_001803645.1 Nitrospirae bacterium GWC2_42_7
CAGCTTTCTCTGAAAAATATGATTATGTTTTTACCTCAGGGGGCGGTGGGCCTACCCATGATGATATAACAATGGAAGGCATTGCAAAAGGATTTGGAGTAGAACTCATAAGACATCCGGAGTTCGAAAAATTCTTCCTCACTAGATGCGGTAGTGCCATAAATGAAGCTATATTAAAAATGACAGAATTGCCTGAGGGAGCTGAATTGATCTGTGAAAACAATATGCGTTTCCCTTTGATCATATTCAGAAATATCTATATCTTCCCGGGTATTCCCGAGTATCTCAAAGAGAAATTTTCTGCAATAAAGGAAAGATTCCGCACCTCTGCTTTTTATCTCAAGAGATTCTTTCTGAACGCCAATGAATCAGACATCGCAAATATCCTTAATATTGCTGTAGCAGAAAATCCTGATGTGGTCTTCGGCTCATATCCGATCCTCGGAAATCCTGACCATAAGATCATTGTCACAGCAGAATCGAAATCAGAAAATGCCCTGGCTAAAGCTGTAAATAATCTTTTGGCCGGATTTCCGAAAAATATAATCGTAAGGGTTGAATAATAGAAAAACTCTCCTTTGATAAAAAAAGTCTGTCATACCCGCGAAGCCAAAAGAAGGTGCATTAAGCAGGAACAGTACCCGCTTTAAGCGGCGGGTATCCAGAACCTTCTAACAAGACTGGATTCCCGTTTTCACGGGAATGACATCCAAAAACCAAGTGCAGTTTTTCAACGGGCTAATGGAAGTTATACACCTGCCATTTTCTGAAGCTTTGGAATAAGAGGTTTTTTCCCCCCATTCAGGATGTCTCCCTTGATCCCTATCACTACTTCTTCCAATGGAATATCCTTTCCTGATGACTTGATAGCCTGTTTTACTAAATATATCAAACCACCGCAGCAAGGAACTTCCATCCTCACAACAGTTATACTCTTGATATTGTTTTCCCTGAACATCCCTGTAAGCTTATCAACATAATACTCTGCATCATCAAGTTTCGGACAAGCTATCAGAAGCTTTCTGCCTTTGATGAACCTGCTATGGAAATTTACTACTGAAAAGGCTGTGCAGTCTGCTGCAATAAGAAGGTCAGCATCATTCAGAAAAGGAGCGTTCGGAGCTACCAGCTTTAACTGTACAGGCCAGTTCGTAAGCTCAGGCTTTGTTTCCACAGTCCCGACAGCTGCCTCTGTCTTCGCTGAAAAATCAACACTCTTCATGCCGGGACAACCGCAAGGCTCTTCCTTCTTCTTAACTTCATGCACATGTTTTT
This sequence comes from Nitrospirae bacterium GWC2_42_7, assembly GCA_001803645.1. Lineage (GTDB taxonomy): Bacteria > Nitrospirota > Thermodesulfovibrionia > Thermodesulfovibrionales > UBA6898 > GWC2-42-7. The sequence goes on from MHDW01000155.1 coordinate 3,124, forward strand.
CAGTTGCTGCTTCATCAAAAGGATCTGACTCCCTTTGTACTATTGTAAGCGCTCCTGTTGGGCAGCCCCCCATACAAGCGCCAAGGCCGTCGCAGTACATCTCCTTAACAATCTTCGCCTTACCGTCAACGATCTGGAGCGCTGCCTCTGCGCAGTCGACCACACACTGTCCGCACCCGTTACACTTGTCTTCGTCAATTTGTATTATGTTCCTTATTGCCATTTTAAACCTCCGTTTTGTTTGTTCTTGATACCAGTATAACCCAGCATGAAAAGCCTTTCTATGATTTAAATCATGCCTTGTTTTATGGTGATATCAAGGTTCTTTCTCAGCTTGAATAAGTAAATTTCCTCTCGCTCGATATGACCTTCACCTATAAGCCTAAAAAAAGCAGTTAAAACGAAAAAGTGAATAAAAACATGTCATTGCGAACACCCGAAGGGTGTGTGGCAATCTCAGGATAAAACTGCGAGATTGCTTCACTTTGCCTGCCTGCCGGCAGGCAGGTTCGCAATGACAGACTCGAACTGCCGTTTTTAGGATAAGTACTACTGGACATGGGCAATAGCGCAAGATTTTCGAAATATTCCCCCTTAATAAAGGGGGCAGAGGGGGTTGTTTTTTGGGTTGTTCTTACATTCCTGCTGTTTAAAGCAACTACTTCTAGTTCACAACCCCCTTTATCCCCCTTTTCTGCCTAAAGGCACCTACTGTTTGTAAGGGGGAATTGATTACCAACTTGAAATAAGAAAAAACCTAAATATTCAGGCTTTGCAGGATAATGAAAGATTAAGCTCGTTAATTTAATTCTGAAGCAGTACGGCAGCAACTGCCTACTCTTTGATTTTCTCTTCCTTATAATCACATTCCTTGTTAATACAAATAAGAAAACCATTGCCGCCCTTTTCCCATTTCTCTGCAAGGAATGGAGCCTCGCATTTCGGGCATTTCTGTGCTACCGGCCTGTACCATGTAGCAAATTTACAGCTTGGATAATTGCTGCAGCTCCAGAAAGATTTTCCTCTTTTTGAGCGTCTCTCAACAATATCACCGTTGTCTTCAGGACATTTGATGCCTGTAACAACAGGTTTTGTTGTCTTGCATTCAGGATATTTAGAGCATGCGTAAAATTTTCCGAACCTTCCTGATTTCAGGAGCATGGGCGATTCACACTTCGGGCATTTTTCATCTGTCTCTATGATCTCAACAGGCTTTTGTTCGCCGTCTATCGGTTTTGCATTTTTGCAGTCAGGAAATCCTGTGCATGCCATAAACCTGCCATGCCTGCCCCATTTGATCACCATCGGAAGACCGCATTTATCACATTTTTCCTCTGTTGAAATATCCTTTGGCTTTACCTTACCCTGTACCTGCATGGCCTCAGAGAGTTTTTTATGGAAAGGTTTGTAAAAGTCCTTGACCACCTTCACCCATTTGGATTTTCCATCCTCTATATGGTCAAGCTTTGCTTCCATGCTTGCAGTGAAACCTATTTCCATCAGTTCAGCAAACTTCTCAACAAGAAAGTCGTTGACAACAACCCCGAGTTCTGTGGGGCTGAATTTTCCTTCTGT
>MHDW01000156.1:0-941 GCA_001803645.1 Nitrospirae bacterium GWC2_42_7
AGGCTATTGATAATTTTATCTCAGCAAAGAAAAAATCTCTTTCAGTATAATTTGTTAGAAAATCCGAGCTTTTGTTAGAAAATCCGAGCTTTTTCATGTTTTTACGTTTTTCCCCCAAAAAAAAGCACTTGCCATAATATATGAATTCTTTGTATATTAGCACTCACACGCATTGAGTGCTAACAATCCAAAAAACCAATATTTAATAGAAAGGAGAGATGTTTATGAAATTTAAGCCACTTAAGGACAGGGTATTTGTTAAGTACACCGAAGAAGCAGACAAGACAGCCGGCGGTCTTTACATTCCTGATTCTGCAAAAGAGAAACCCCAGAAGGGCGTTGTAGCTTCAGTTGGTTCAGAAGTTAAAGAGATCAAGGTTGGAAACACGATACTCTTTGACAAATATTCAGGCTCAAAAGTAAATTTAGACAACAATGAGTATCTGATAATCAAAGAAGAAGATATCCTTGGCATAGTTGAAGGAAAATAAAAAGATAAGTTAAATATTTAAAGGAAAATAAAAGGAGGAATAAACAAATGGCAAAACAGCTTCTTTTTGATGAAGCAGCAAGAAGCTCAATACTGAAAGGTATTACGCTGCTCACAAATGCGGTCTCAGCAACTCTTGGACCAAAAGGTAAAAACGTAATAATAGACAAAAAATATGGAGCTCCTACAATAACAAAAGACGGAGTGACTGTTGCAAAAGAGATAGAATTAAAGGACTCTTTTGAGAATATGGGAGCCCAGCTCGTTAGAGAAGTAGCAAGCAAGACCTCTGACGTAGCAGGCGATGGAACAACAACAGCCACAGTTCTTGCCCATGCGATCTACAGCGGCGGCATAAAACATGTTGTAGCCGGCTCTAACCCTATGGATATAAAGAGGGGTATTGAAAAAGCGGTCGAGGCAATAGTGGCAGAGCTTAAAAAGATAAGCA
>MHDW01000156.1:967-2248 GCA_001803645.1 Nitrospirae bacterium GWC2_42_7
TGCAAATAACGACCCTGCGATCGGTGAACTTATCGCTGATGCGATGGATAAGGTCGGAAAAGACGGCGTGATCACAGTCGAAGAAGCAAAGAGTATGGCAACATCACTTGATGTTGTTGAAGGAATGCAGTTTGACAGGGGATATATATCTCCGTATTTTGTGACAGACCCTGAAAGAATGGAATGCATTCTCGAAGATGTCTTCATCCTGATCAATGAAAAGAAAATTTCTGCAATGAAGGACCTTCTTCCGATACTTGAGCAGACCGCAAAAATGGGAAAGCCGCTCCTCATATTTCAGAGGAAGTGGAAGGTGAAGCTCTTGCAACACTTGTTGTCCATAAGTTAAGGGGTACTATCCAGGTAAGTGCTGTAAAAGCCCCTGGATTTGGAGACAGGCGCAAGGCCATGCTGGAAGATATAGCTGTCCTTACCGGTGGAACAATGATATCTGAAGACCTCGGGATCAAGCTCGAAAGCATAAAGATCTCAGATCTCGGAAGGGCCAAGAAGGTCACTATTGATAAAGAGAATACAACAATAGTTGAAGGCGCAGGAGATGCTGCAAAGATACAGGGCAGAGTAAAAATGATCAAGGCCCAGATCGATGAGACTACTTCAGACTATGACAAAGAGAAACTGCAGGAGCGCCTTGCCAAGATCGTCGGCGGCGTGGCAGTTATTAATGTCGGTGCAGCAACAGAGACCGAGATGAAAGAGAAGAAAGCAAGGGTTGAAGATGCACTTCATGCAACCAGGGCTGCTGTTGAAGAGGGTGTAGTCCCGGGCGGCGGCGTCGCACTCTTAAGGTGTGTCAGCGCACTGAAAGGTCTGAAACTCGAAAATCATGATCAGACTGTTGGTGTCGATATTTTAAAGAGAGCGCTTGAAGAGCCGATCCGTCAGATCATCCACAATACCGGACTTGAGCCTTCTGTAATTGTTGAAAAAGTGAAGAGTTCAAAAGATGTGAACTACGGGTTTGATGCTGCCAGTGAAGAATATGTTGACATGCTGAAAGCAGGGTTCATCGATCCGACAAAGGTGACAAGGTTTGCGCTTCAGAACGCATCTTCAGTAGCTTCCTTAATGCTCACCACGTCTGTAATGATCTCAGACCTTCCGGAAGAAAAATCAGATATGCCTGCAATGCCTCCTGGAGGCGGAATGGGTGGAATGGGCGGAATGTACTAAGATTTAAAAAAATAGATACCTTATATTAAGGCGGGTCTTTACGACTCGCCTTATTTTTTTGCTGATTATCGCAAGAGGTTCTGCTTA
>MHDW01000156.1:2273-4402 GCA_001803645.1 Nitrospirae bacterium GWC2_42_7
TTATTGCCCGAATTACTTTCAGGGCAAGGTGGAGGGAGGTTTATCGGAGGTTTTTGTAAAGGACTGGATAAATTCTTTCAATTCCTTGTGGCTTGCGACATGCCAGAAGTCAACTATATTCCCTTTATAATATCGGGACAGCGTACCCAGCCTGTCTAAAATGTTCGTCGAAAGTAAGTGCCTGCTTTATCCCAAATTCGTCCATTGTGATAAATGAAAAGCAGTCAACCATGCCCCAGGACTTATCGGCGCGTTTTTTATAAAACGAAAAGGCTTTCTTGAATTTATCTGAAGTGAAGGGTGCAACAGTTGTAAGAGGGTCAGCAAGAATTTTTTCAATTATATTTATGGCGAGCTGTCTTTGATCTGGCAAGCTCAGACTATTTGCAAGTTCGACCAGAACAAGGTGAGTGGTAAAAAATGGCCCATGAAATTTATTGGAAGCTGATTGGGCAACTGCATGTAAGTCATCTTTTTTATTGACCAGTGCGATAAGATAACCGGTGTCGAGAAATATACCGCTCATTTCTTAGGCACGCCATAAAGATAATGATCGTGCTGCTTTGCAAAGTCCCTCGGTAAATCTACATCAGAAGCAATATCAGCAAGGTCAGAGAGAAGGGATGTTTTTTTCTTGTCCGCTTTTTTATGAATCTTCAAGGTTTTGATGAAATTTTCAACTTGGTTTAACATGTCATCTGGCATAAGGTCAATTTCTTTTTTAATTTTTTCGGTTTTAAGCATTTTCTTAACTCCTTTTATGCTTTATTTTATCATATAAGCATATGTCATAGCATACAGGATTGAATACTATCTGGCAACGGCCATGATGATCTCAGGGCAAGGCGGAGACTAGACTTTCTATGTGGAATCTATATTCCTTATGTTTCTTTATAACCCATGACATTATAGGCTTTAAGTCGTTTCTTGAACATCTTTTCAAAAATAGGCATTGAATCAACGTAATCATATATGCGAACCTCTGTCTTTCCTTCATATTGACGATGCAATCTGCCAGCGTACTGAACCATTTTGCCTTTGAATGAAAAAGGCATGACCAAAAAAAGAGTATCCAGCCGGGGATCATCAAAGCCTTCTCCAATATATGGGCCTGTAGCGAGAATCAGCCGCTCTTCATTATCCGGCACGTCAGCAAGCTTCGAGAGCATCTCTTTTCTTAGCGGTGCTCTCATACCGCCATGGAGTACTACGGTCATGCTCTGAATCATGGCGACATCCATTAATCCGGTTGCTTTGTCTTTGCCGCCGCCAATCTGACCAACCTCTTTTATAGGGATATCAAGAAAAGCGGCTATTTGGGCACGCCATTGTTCGAGTAGGGGCTTGCGATGAACAAGGACAAGGGTGTTTGTTTTACGCTCAGCTATCAGGCGTATTCCTATAACTGTTTTACCTATGCCGGGAGGTGCAACGAATATGCCAGTATCATGCTTGATCAGTTCCCGAAGCGCCTTATTCTGCACATCCGTTAGATCACCATGAAATTCAAAGCTGCATGCGATACCGCTATGCCGCTTATCATCAAAGGAAAGAGCAATTTGATTCTCAGACATAAGTCGTTCGAGATCCTCTTTGCAACCCCGAGGGATTGCCAGATATGATTTCACTTCCTCGGCACAGCATATTACTCTTGGAGTTAGTGCAGTCGAGAACCGCATGCTCTGTTTCTTGTAGAACTCGGGATTTTGAAACGATGCAAGTCTTTTGATCCTTGTCAACAGTTGGGAAGGCAGTCCGTCTTTTCGGATATACAACCTATTGGCCATGACTGCAGATACTTTCTCGGGCAGTGGGCATATCAGCTTCGAAAATACTCGTTTGGAATTAGCCGGGCTCTCCCATGGCTGCCCTTTATCATCTGTCTGGCTTATACGTATCCCCATGAGATCTTTGATCCTTAATACTTCATCAACGAATTGCCGAACCTTATATTGAGATATTTTTCTTATGCTTTGCAGAAAAGCCCATTGATCTTGATAAGGCATGAAGCTATCATCAATAAAAACAGTATTGCCGGCTTCAGTAGGAACTTTTTGCAGGGGCAGCGCAATAAGATTACCGAATCCGCCTTTGGGCATAGTGTCCTGGTTCGGGAACAGTCTGTCATA
>MHDW01000156.1:4437-4814 GCA_001803645.1 Nitrospirae bacterium GWC2_42_7
TCTTAGTGATTAAAAAACATCCCATCTGTCTGGCAATACTTGCCGGTACGGCCTCATCAAAAAACATCCAGGCATGCGCTCCATTCCCTGACCGTGAACGTTCTATATACACTGGTACATTTTCCTGGCAGCAGGTTTGTTTGAAGGCAAAGACATTGTCTATCCATCCTTCTCCGTCAAAATCTATTGCCAGGAAATAACAGGTTTCATCCTGTAACATTGGATAAATACCTATAACCTGATTACCCGAGAGGTGAGCGCGGATTACTTCGTCATTTAAGGGAGACAGTTCTCTGTTGGGACAATTAGAACATTTAGTTATTGGTTTCTCACAAATTCCTTTAATCCACTCATTCTTACAGACAGGACTATAGCCT
>MHDW01000157.1:0-4827 GCA_001803645.1 Nitrospirae bacterium GWC2_42_7
CCCACCGCTTAGCATATCACCCACCCATTCAGAGGACAAGTTTCTTGTAGAAAGATTCCCCTCCGTTTCAGGGGTTGAAATACTCGCAATGACAAGGAATTTATCATTTACCACCCCAATATAGCATTCTATGTACATGCCAGTTGAATTGTTTTAGACAGTTCTGTATGCTACTATTACTTTAACCATAGTAAAATACATCAATAAAGAACGTTGGCAGGAAAAATGTTAATAGCTGTAGATATTGGTAACTCTTCGATAAATATAGGTTATTTCACAAAAACCAGTCTTATTGTTCAACATTTTGATACAATTCCACTCAAAAACGCAACAGAATATCGCCGTATTATTTGCAAATTTATGTCACAAAATCATTTAGAAAAAAACATTTTTAACGTTATAATATCCTCTGTAGTTCTAAGCCATACCTCAGTTTTAAAACAAACATTTAAAGATCTTATTGGTAAAGAAAAGAAAAAAATCATGATAATAAGTCATAAAATGAATACAGGGTTGAGGTTTAATATCCATAACCCGGAAAAATTAGGGACTGACAGGATTGCAGCTGCTGTTGGAGCATGCGAGATATATGAACCACCTGTCGCAGTTCTTAATTTCGGCACAGCCACAACTATAACAATTGTCGACAAACATAGAAATTATATCGGCGGTTCTATAATGCCCGGTGTTGGACTGATGAATGAAAGCCTTGACATGGGAACTTCCAGGTTGAAAAAAATATCTCTTAGACCACCGTCATCTGCCCTTGGGACAGACACAACAGACTGCATCAGTTCAGGCCTGTTTTACGGCACAGCCGGAGCAGCAGAACGAATCCTTGATGAGATAGAAAAACAGACAGGCTCTAAATTCAAAATCATCATTACCGGCGGTCATGGGACTGCAATGGATAAATTCATAAAAAGGCATCACAAGCTTGATCCTGATCTGACTCTGAAAGGCTTAAAGATAATTTATGAAAAAAACTGACCTTCATGAGCTGAGAAAAGACCCTTTGCTGGGAAGATGGGTTGCTGTTTTAAATCAATCGAAATCACCTTCTGAATATGGTCAGTATGCTCTTGATGCTGACAAAGAAGAAAACTGTATCTTCTGTGCAGGCAAAGAGAAAGATACTCCGGGAGAAATTTGTTCTATTCCTAAATCAGGTACAGGTCATAATCCTCATGAATGGTGGACAAGAGTTATCCCGAATTTCAATCCAATATTCCGTGTAGAGGGCGAACTCGGCAGAAAAGGCGAAGGGATGTATGACAAGATGAACAGCATTGGTGCGAATGAGATCATAATAGAGTCTCCGGAGCATTCTGTCAGGCCGGAGGATATAGGACTTGACCAGATGGTCAGGGTAATAATGACTTACAAAGACCGTATGGTAGACCTCGAAAAAGATCACCGGCTCCGTTATACCCTTATATATAAAAATTCAGGGAGAAAAGCAGGTGCTGATTTTTCCCATCCTATATCCCATCTTGCATCCACCCCGGTTATTCCAAAAAGGGTAAAAGAAGAGCTTGACGGCGCCAAACAATATTATGCATACAAAGAAAGATGCATATTCTGTGACATTGTCAGGGAAGAGCTCAGAACAGCAACAAGGGTTATTACTGAAACAAGATATTTTGTTGCATTTTGCCCGTTTGCTTCAAAATTTCCGTTCGAGACAAGCATCATTCCGAAGAGGCATAACTGCGCCTTTCAGGACATAAGAACAGACGAAATAGAGGATCTGGCCCTCATACTCTCTGTTATTCTGAAAAAACTCAGGGCCTCTTTAACAAACCTGCCTTTTAATTATTTTATTCATTCAGCGCCTAACAGGATACCAAGGAAGAATCACTGGCATACCCTTGGGGATGACTTTCACTGGCATCTCGAAATAATGCCACGCCTTTTGAATACAAGCGGCTTTGAATGGAGTTCAGGATTTTACATCCTGCCGACATCGCCTGAAGATGCAGCAAAACACCTTAGGGAGGTTTGAAATGGAAATCAAAAAAATTCTTTTCGCAACAGATTTTTCGGAGGGGTCTTCTCACGCACTGCCTTATGCTGTAGACATGGCAAAACGCTACAGCGCAAAGCTTTATTTTGTTCATGTGATCTACGACGTTGCAAAAACAACAGGCTGGTATGTCCCTCATGTTTCGATGGATGAAATGTACAAGGACATGGAAAAAAGCGCAAAAACAGAGCTCGAAAAAACTTTTATCGAGGAAATGAAGAATTTTAATGATGTCGAGCATGTTGTACTTAGAGGAACGCCGTATGAAGAGATCACAAAGTTTGCAAAGACGAACAATATGGATATCATAGTGCTCGGGACTCAGGGAAGAAGGGGTCTGGACAGGATGTTATTCGGAAGCACGGCAGAGCAGGTGGTACGCCACGCTCCATGCCCTGTGTTTTCCGTAAGGCTTCCGGAACATTAAATGAGAGTATATTTATCAGAAAATGCTTTTCTGGATCTTCTGTTAAGTTCAGCAGAAGTTTACAAGAAAGAATGCCTCGGCTTTTTGCTCGGATATAAGCTGGAGGACAGGTTCATAATTGAACATGCATTCAGTTTTCAGACAGCAACCAGAAAACCAAAAGAAGTAACATCACTCGATCAGAGCCACAAGAAAATTGAACCTATACTGGCACAGTTCGATCGCCTGCAGATAATCGGGGATTATCATTCCCACACTCAGTTCGGGACGACAAGAGGACTGCCGCGTCCGAGTAAAGAAGACATAACCGGCATGAAACAGGAACACATCTACCTGATAGTAGCGATCAATAACAACAACAAAACAATGCACTGGGCCGAGAACAGGGACAACACCATATCCGGTTCTGCAGGCGATTTTTTCTTTAAGATATCTGCTTACTTTCTTAATGGCGCTTCTGTCAGAAAGGCCAGGATACACTGTCCCTTCCCTCCGGGCTTCTAAAGGATTATAATAGTGATTATTTCACTATAAAACTAATTTCTTAGGAAGACATTAATTTGACAATAAAGAAGTTTTTCGTTTTTTCAGTCATACTGCATGTAATTATTTATATCGGCATTTACTTTATTCCTGTTGAAGAGAAAAAACAGAGCAAAGAATTCTTCACGAGTCTTGTCACGCCGGAAGAAGTTCTGAAACCTGAAATAAAACCCGTGCCTTTACCTCCGTCTCCCCGGAAACCAATTCCATCCCTTCCTCCTCAGCCATATAGGCCTGTTCCAAAATTAACACCCGAGAAACCGGTCACTCCTGATTTTGGAAAAGAAACAGGCAAGCCACTTCCTGAAGGAAAATATCCGGAACAAAGAAAGGAACAATACGAACACAGGGAATCGGAAACAGAAAGCACATTAAAACCCGGCTATTCAGACAGAGAAAAAATATTCGATAAAGGCGTCATTAAAGACATAATAAAAAAACAATCCAACAAAGACGGGAAAGAGGAAAGGTCAATTACTTTTAAGACCAACGAATACCGTTATGTCGGATACATGAGAAAATTTCAGGAAAAAATTGAAAACATATGGGTCTACCCTCCTGAAGCAGCAGCCAAAGGCATCTACGGGGACCTGTTTATCCGCTTTTCGATAATGAAGAACGGTAAGCTCGGCAAAATAGAACTTGAACGCACATCAGGATATCAAATGCTGGATGATGCTGCAATTAAAGCCTTAAAGGACGGCGAACCTTACTGGCCGCTTCCTGATGAATGGGGCATGGAATCTATGCCAATTCACGTCCAGTTCATCTACAGCATTTACGGATATTACATCCAGTAGCAAATTGCGAATTTATTCTATCTGGCAACGGCAGCATTGGATAAAACTAGTAGTAAAATACAGAATAATATCTTATTATTACAGAACATAGGGTTAATATATGGAAATGCCCGATACTACATATATATTATTGCTTGTCCTGATTTCTGTTCTGGGAATGTTTATCTTTTTTTACCTTGGCAGAAACTCAGGCATCCGCATGGAAAAGGCCGGCCAGCTCGATTATGAAAGAAAATTAAACAATAAAATTGCGCTCATTGAGTCGGGAAGGGATAAACTCCTTAGTGAAATAGAAAATCTCAAACGAACCAATGAAAAGTATCTTTTCTTTGTTGTCAGGGTTCCGGAGACTGTTAAACATCTGAATTCGTCACTGTCCTTTGATGAAACAGTATCTTCGATAATCAGGTTCACAAAAGATATTGTTAATACAGATACTGTAGAGCTTTATATTTATAAAAATGCTTCCAACACACTTGAACTCGAGGCTGCCTATGGTTCGAACAGGAAAAGCAGGATAAGCGTACCATGTGGTGAAGGGATAATCGGAAAAGCTGCAGAACTTAAACAAATTATAACAAAGGAAAGCTATCCCACTCTTAAAAAAACAGATGACCTTGTATTCACCGGAGCTCCGGTAATGTTCAGAAACACACTGATAGGAGTGATCGGGCTTGGAAAAATTAAAGATGCAACGGGTGAAGAGAAAAGGATGATCGCTATGGTGGCTGACCTTGCAGGAGTCTCTCTTCAGAACTGTGCCACACTAACAAGTGCACAGGAAGAAGCCAATACCGACGCCCTGACCGGACTTTATAACAGAAAGTTTTTTGCGGAAAGGTCACTCGATGAAGCTCAAAAAGCCATCAGCTATAACTTCCCGATATCCATGTTTATGTTTGATATCGATAATTTCAAGGTATACAATGACAAAAACGGGCATACAGAAGGTGATTATCTTCTCAGAGAACTCAGCCGCCTTTTAAAGGAAAATACAAGAGGACGGGATGTTATAGCAAGATACGGCGGCG
>MHDW01000157.1:4839-5879 GCA_001803645.1 Nitrospirae bacterium GWC2_42_7
ATGCTTCCAAACACTGACAATAAAGGCGCAATGATCTATGGAGAGAAAATAAGGGGACTTATCGAATCCGCACCATTCAGACACAAGGAGAAACAACCGCTCGGCTTTGTATCTATAAGCGGCGGAGTAGCCACTTTTCCTGTTGACGGTGATACAATAGAATCCACAATAAAAGCAGCTGATTCTGCTTTGTATAAATCAAAAGGATCAGGCAAGAACAAGGTAACCAAATTTGATCATTTTAAATTAACATAAGGGGCTTAATAATATGTTTGTGAATCTTTCATTAAAGCAAAAAATATTCTTAGGATATATTTCGATGATTCTGCTGACTCTTATTGTCGGTGCCTATGCGATCTGGAGCCTTCAGGAAGTAAACAAGGTCACAAGAGCCATCACCTTCGACGATCTCTCTTCAGGAGAAAAGCTGACAAAGCTGTATGACAGCATTCAGGCACAAGATCTTTATGAAAAACGTTTTCTGACACTTCATCAACAGGAGTCAGAAGATCTGTTCCTGAACAAAAGCAGGGAATTCAAATCACTTCTATCAGAGCTAGCGCAGTCTGCCCCCTCTCTGAAGAATAGCATCGAAAATGTTTCTTCCACTCATAACAACTATGCTCTGCTCTTTGCAAAAGAAGCATCACTGATCAAGGCCGGCAGATTCAATGAGGCCGAAACAATATCTAAGACTGAGTTAGAAACAAGCCTCAGCAAAATAGAGTCTTCCCTGAGAGACATGGGCAGAAAGATCAAAGACCTCCAGAACTTCCACATTAACAGATCAAATTCATTAAGCGAACAAGCGCTGATGATAACAATAATGCTAAGCATAGTCTCTGTTGTCTTCGGCATACTCTTTGCAACTCTGATCACTACTCACCTGACAAATGCCATCGAAAGGCTTAAGCAGGCTGCTGACTCGATCCGGAGCGGCAACTTCGATAATCTGCCGGAGATAAAAGGCGCGGATGAACTGGCAGACCTTGCGATATCCTTCAAGGAGATGTCTGTGAGGCTGAAAGAACTCGAAACCA
>MHDW01000157.1:5914-7577 GCA_001803645.1 Nitrospirae bacterium GWC2_42_7
AAAAAGAACTCCTGACAAGATTGAACGAGACCAATAAATTTTCTTTTTGCCTGATAGATCTCGATAATTTCAAGGCCTACAGCGACCGTTACGGATATTCAAAGGGCAGTGATATTCTGAAATGGCTTGGGGACACGCTACTGAAAATAATAAATGATTATGGAGCCCCTGATGATTTCCTCGGACATATTGGTGGTGATGATTTTGTGATAATATGTTCCCCTGAAAGAGTACAGAAGATATGCAGCAAGATCATAGAAGAATTTGATAAAGGCATTTTTGATCATTACGAACCTGAAGATCTGAAAAAAGGTTTCATTATTTCAGTTGACAGAAATGACAAACCGGCTATCTTCGGGATAATGACAGTATCCATAGCTGTTGTGAACACAGACCGCACGCTGGTAAGGGAGCCAAAAGAAATAGCAACGAAAATAGCAGAACTGAAACAGTACGCAAAAACATTTGCAAAGAGCCTCTATATAATGGACCGCAGGAGAATACGGTAAGCTGTCAGGTATTCTGCTCAGGCCTTTAGCCCACATCGTTCAAGAATTTCTTGAGTCATAAAACAGGGCTATTATTTCAAAATAACTTTTTGGCTGAAAAGTTACCTCACTTTAGTATAAAATGTTTCGTGGGGTTATACATTGCAAAGATTTAATAAAACTTTAAAGAGCATGTCATGCCGGGACTAAACGAGGCCGATGCCAGCACCTGAAGACGTTATTGAGTTAATCGAGAGGTTTGAACAGAACCGCGAGGCCTACCTTTCAGGACAATACAATGAAACGCAACTTCGGAGGGAATTTTTAGACCCTCTGTTTATGGCTCTAGGCTGGGACGTTAACAACAAGCAGGGATATGCCGAGGCATACAAGGATGTGATCCATGAAGACGCGCTAAAAATTGGGAGCGCGGTGAAAGCTCCTGATTACTGCTTCCGCATCGGCGGCACACGGAAGTTTTTTGTTGAAGCCAAAAAGCCCTCCGTTAATGTAAAAGATGATATAAGTCCTGCCTTTCAACTGCGAAGGTATGCATGGTCAGCAAAACTGCCGCTCAGCATTTTGACTGATTTTGAAGAAGTCGCTGTCTATGACTGCCGTGTAAAACCAATCCAGACAGACAAGGCTTCAACGGCCCGTATTCTCTATATGACATACAAGGAGTATGCCGAGAGATGGGACGAAATTTCCTCTGTCTTCACAAGAGATGCGGTACTCAAAGGCTCCTTTGACAAGTACGCCGAGAAAGGCAGGCACAAGAAAGGCACTGCCGAGGTCGATGCTGCCTTCCTTGCCGAGATCGAGTCATGGCGCGACATTCTTGCGCGAAACATTGCTCTGCGTAATACAGGACTTACGCAACGGGAACTCAACTTCAGCGTGCAGCGCACCATCGACCGGATCATCTTTCTCCGCATCTGCGAAGACCGGGGCATCGAAGAATACGGCCGGCTCATGGCGCTGCTGAATGGCGCTAACGTTTATAGGCGACTGTTTCAGATCTTCAGAAACGCTGATGAACGCTATAACTCCGGTCTCTTCCATTTCGAAAAGGAAAAAGACCGCCATGAGTTCCATGATGATCTGACCCCGTCTCTCGATATCGACGACAAAATTCTTAAAGACATGATAAAACGTCTTTATTACCCGGAGAG
>MHDW01000158.1 GCA_001803645.1 Nitrospirae bacterium GWC2_42_7
GATGCTCAAATCATCAGGGAAAAGTTTGTGCAGCCTCTCAAGTATCTTCTGTGCTTCAACCATTAACCCTTGTCTTGCATAAAAATCAGCCTCTGAGATCTCCTCTTCAAAGTCTTCTATAGTCCTTTCTCCTGCCGAATCGGTAAATTTCTCTTCCGGAGGGGCAGCATGAGATGTCGGTTCAAACGCTGACTTACCGGCCCTTTCCAACAGTCTGGGATCATCAGGATATACCGCTTTAGCGTCGCTCAACATCTTTTCGGAGTTTTCATTGTCCCCGGTCCTGGCATACAGTTCATTTAAGATCAGACATTCCGTAACAAAGGACTCATTATCAGAAGTATCCATATAAATAGATTTCAATCTTGTATGCATGTCTATATTTTCAGGCTCTCTCAGTTTCAATCCTTCAAGAAGCCTTTTAGCTTCGCTTAAAAGACCATATCTGGAGAAAATATCAGCCTCAGTGAATATTTCATCAACTGTCCTCTCTCCCTTAACTGAAATTTGCTCAGTAACAGCCTCTTGCCCGGTCTCAGGGACCCCGATAATTTCATCTATCTTGGTCTGCAAATTAGCATTGCCAGGGGTTATCTCAAGAGCTTCCCTGTAACATGACAGGGCTTCATCCTTCATTTCCTTTTCAGTAAGCAGGGCATCGCCCAAAGATACAAGCTCAGAGGAAACTTTGTCATTCTCACCAAGCTGCCTGTAAAGGGAGACGAGTCTCTTGCCGGTCTCAAATTTTTCGACATCCTTGAAATCCTCCAGAAATTCTATAGCAACTTCGAATTTCTCTTCGAGGATCATTTCATCAAGTACCGGCAGATATTCCTTCCATGCCTTCTCTTTCTGCCCTTCCTTCAAATAGATCTCGCCGAGAAGTCTTCTGGCCTTGATATTTGAAGGTTCTTTCTCTGTTATTCTGCAAAGATAGTCCTTTGCGCTTCCGGCATCACCCTTTACTATAGAGAGTTCAGCACACCTTAGTGTGATGTCAGTCTCCTCCGGGAAAAGCTTATCAGCCCCTTTAATTTGCTCAATAGCGCGGTTTATTTCTCCTGTCTTTTCGTAAATATAACTGATGCCGAGCACAGCTTCTTTGTTTAAAGGCTGAATACCAAGGATCTTCTGATAATATTCCATGGATTTCTGAAAATCCTTTTTTTCGTCATAAAGCCTGGCAATATATATATACTCTTTTAATGCATCGGTCTTAAGCCCTTCCTTCAGGAATATCTCTGCAACTTTGTTTCTTAGAGGAACATTAGAAGGAGAGAGGGATAATATTTTTTCGTAGATATCAAGCAGTTGGTCTTTCTTGCCTTCCTTTTGCATGCTGTCAGCTGTGGCAAGATAATATTTTATCGCATCAGTTGCCAATCCCTTTTCTTCACTCAATTCCCCGAGTGAATACAGAGCCCCTGAATCGCTGGGATTTATGTTCAGAACTTTTTTGTAGAGCGCTAAGGCTTTTAGGGAAAAACCTTCATGTCTGAAAAAATTTGCTGCCTTACTGAAGGAGTCAACCGCATTTTTCTGATCGCCTTTTTTTAGATAAAGGTCGCCTATCGTATTATAGGTATTTCCGTCCGGATACTCTTTTATGAGTTTCTCCCATTCAGAAATAGCCTTATCAATCTGCCCCTTTGATAAATACTTCTGGGCTTCTTTAATTACTGAGGTTCTATCCACCATGCATACCGTTCTAAATATTATCATATATACTAAAAATGTGTCTATAATCAGACCGTCCAAACCTCTTTATAAAAAAGGTTTTTTTGAGTTTGAAACCCTGCCTTTGAAAAACAAAAACCGCCATATTGAAAAT
The DNA here is from genome assembly GCA_001803645.1 of Nitrospirae bacterium GWC2_42_7. GTDB lineage: Bacteria > Nitrospirota > Thermodesulfovibrionia > Thermodesulfovibrionales > UBA6898 > GWC2-42-7. Next base: position 1,832 of record MHDW01000158.1, read on the forward strand.
CGAAAGACTGAAATAATCATAGTTTTTGGGTTAACATAAAATAACTTATGGAAATAATTAGAATTCCGAGAATAGCACTTGACACTTGCAGAAAACACCTTCTTAAAGGAAGATCCATAGGTTTTGTACCTACAATGGGCGCTCTGCATGAGGGACATCTAAGCCTTATTAGAAGGTCCCGGTCTGAAAATGACATAACTGCAGGAAGCATCTTTGTCAATCCCATGCAGTTTGGCCCTTCTGAAGACTTTGATAAATACCCGAGGGATATAGAAAATGACATCAGAAAAATGCGCGATGAAGAAGTGGATATATTATTTATGCCGGATAGATCAGTCATATATCCCGAAAGGTTCTCTACATATATAAACATCGGGGAACTGTCCGGAAAACTCTGCGGCAGGTTCAGGCCGGGGCACTTCACAGGAGTTGCCACTATTGTCTCAAAACTCTTTAATATCATAAATCCGACAAGAGCCTATTTCGGGCAAAAAGATTTTCAGCAGACAGTCACAATTAAGAAAATGGTTAAAGACCTTAACTTTAATATTGATGTGGTTGTTTGTCCTACGGTCAGAGAACCTGATGGACTGGCTATGAGTTCCAGAAACACCTATCTGAATGAAGAGCAACGGAAAGCAGCCTCTGTTATATTTAAATGCCTTACAAAAGCATCAGATATGATAAAATCTGGTATAATAAATCCGGAACAAGCAAAAGAGCTGATGTTAAAGGCAATTTCTGAAGAGGCGTTAATTACAGATACGGATTATGCCTCTGTCTACGATCCTGAAACATTAGACGAGATAACCGAGATGAGTGGAGACGTACTATTAGCAGTGGCGGTTCAAGTAGGGACAACACGTTTAATTGATAATGTCCTCATCAACATGTGAAAACGGAGGTTCGAGAAATGCTTCAAAGAGTACATGTCCAGATACTGGACCACTCAGCAAATGATATAATTTTAGCAGACAGGGAATTCCAGCAGCCCATAACAAATAAATACCTTGCGGATGAACTTAAAAGCGAGCTGAATTCTTCATATCCTTCGATGGTTTCAGTCGAATACATTGATCTTTTCATGCACGAGGATGATGAATATTTTATTGACATAATGGAGCTTTTGAGGCAGGGGGCTATAACCGCTCCTGTGATCCTGATAAATGGGATACTGAAAATTCACGGGGGGATCCCGCCGTCAGTCATAAAAAAAGAGGTCGAAAAACTGATCTTCTCAGGCCCGGTGCATTAAGCTGTTCTGTTGAACAGCAGAGCAACAGCGCAGTAGAACAGCAGTTATATGTGACTACTGCGCTACTGGTCTGCTGCACTTAAGTTTATATAAACTGACCTTCTTCTATGTTCCCGCCTTCAACAATAAGGTCGCCTGTCAGCTGTTGCATTAAAAAATAATTAATCCTTTGTTTTACATCTTCTGGCACCTCAATGAATCTAATGCCCATCCCTGGTTCAGGTTCTATTTCATTGTTTAGTTCATTCATATAAACGACCGTTCCTTTCAACTCAACAGGGTCTTCCTGATCAACATAAAATGCAATGTCCATTTCTTTTCCTGCTCCAAAAGGTGCGATTGTCCTCAAAAACATCCCGTCTGCAGAGAGATTCGATGCAAACAACTCACGTTTTTCATCATCACATTCTATAACTGCTTTTACAAGAAGTGAGGCGCGTATATTCATGCGGTTATTACTACCTTTCATACACTTCCTGATAGCACCGTATAATTCCTTAATGTTGACGGGTTTCTTCAGAAAACCGCAGCAACCCAGACTCATAAATTCATTGCGTGTTGCCTCACTGCCTGAGGAAGTAAGAATAATGACCGGCGTATTTCCGATTTCCTCATCTTTCCTTATTATGCTCAGGCATGATGAGCCGTCTATTCTGGGCATCAGATAATCAAGAACAATAAGGGAAGGTTTTTTCTCCTTGGCCAGTTTTATTGCTTCCACACCATCCTTAGCAACATATATATGATATCCGAGACGCTTGACCAATAGACCCACATACATAAGAAAAGTCTTGCTGTCGTCTGCAAGAAGGATAGAATTATTGTTATTCTTCAAATCTCAACCTCCATTAGTTCTTTTACTGCAAGCATCAATAAACCGGTTTCAATAATACAGGGCTAACTGTGTCCCTGTTAAGGATGCTCAGATTTTCACCGGCCATTATAAGATAATATTAGTCTTATAGAGTGTCAAGCTAATTCTGAATGTTAATTTCTCAGATACAGCTAAAATTTCTTGAAATCCTTGCATAGTAAAAGTTTTGTAATCTTTCTGCCTGTGTGTTTTAGATGCCTTCTGTATTTACGGGAGTTCTGTCTGCTAAAATATTTCAGGTGAAAAAGTACTATATTCATAAAGAAACTCCCAAACTCACTGTAGATTACAATAAAGACCTTAACCCTGACCAATACGCAGCTGTGATGCATCAGAACGGCCCGGCGCTCGTTCTTGCAGGAGCAGGCACAGGCAAAACAAGGGTTGTGACGTACAGAGTTTCGAGGCTTATCGAAAGTAATATCAGGGCAGAAAATATATTGCTGCTGACCTTCACAAACAAGGCTGCAAAAGAGATGATGAGAAGAGTCGAGCTGCTGATAGGCAGAAACATCTCCGGTCTGTTCGGAGGGACATTCCATCATGTCGCCAATCTGCTGCTCAGGCAGCATTATCTTCTTGCAGGTTACAGACAGGGCTTTTCAATTCTTGACAGGGAGGACTCAAAAGAGCTTTTTGAGGCCTGTATTTCCGATATCACCAAGAAAGAGACTGTCCTGCCAAAAGGCACTGTATTTGCAGAAATATGCAGTCTATCAAAAAATACCGGGGTCAGTATATCAGATGTGATCCTCAGGAGGTTCCCTCATTTTGTCAGCGCTCTGGATAATATAGAAAAGATCGCAGCCCTTTATGAGAAAAAAAAGCTCCTGCTTAATCTCATGGATTTCGACGACCTTCTTCTCTGCTGGAAAAAGATCTTTGAGGAGAACGAAAAGATACGTGAATATTATTCTTTGAAGTTCAAATACATCCTTGTGGATGAATACCAGGACACAAACAGGCTTCAGGCAGATATTATTGACCTCTCAACAGGAGGAGAAAAGAACCTGATGGTTGTCGGCGATGATGCTCAGTCCATTTATTCTTTCAGGGGTGCTGATTTCGAGAATATATTGAGATTTCCTGACAAACACAATGACACCGTCATATACAAACTCACTACAAACTACAGGTCAACCCCTGAAATATTGAACTTAGCAAACAACATTATTTCTAATAATGTAAGGCAGTTCAGCAAGGAGCTGATTTCCGTCTCAGCACATGGTGAACTCCCCGGCATTGTTCCTTTAAATAACGTATTTGAACAGGCAGAATTCGTCTCTTCTGTGATAATGGATATGAACACTGACGGCCTGTCGTTTAATGAAATTGCTGTGCTTTACAGGTCGCATTACCAGTCAATGGAACTTCAGATGGAATTTCAACGAAGGGGCATACCCTTTGAAGTAAGGTCAGGCCTTAAATTCTTTGAACAGGCGCATATTAAGGATATCCTGTCATTCTTGAGGGTTGTTGTTAATCCTTACGATGAAATAAGCTGGAAAAGGATATTAAAGCTCATCCCCGGCATAGGCAATATCACAGCAGGAAAGCTATGGAATTACATTCAATCCAAGACCGCACCACTTGATTCAATTTCAGAAGCTGGCAGGATAATTCCCAAAAAGGCCATGTCAGGATTCACTCTCCTTCTTGATATGCTGAAAGACCTGAGAGATGAAAAATACCTTTCCAGCCCTTCAGGCGCTGTTGATCATGTTTTAAGGCATGGTTATGAGGATTATCTCTACAGCCGTTATCCTAATGCCGAGATGCGCATCGAGGACATTGAACAGATGACAAAGTTTGCCTTGAAATATGATTCTCTCGAAATATTCCTGAATGACCTTACACTTCAGGGTGTAACAGACACTGAAACAGAAGAAGCTGAAGATTTTGACGGAAAGGTAATTTTATCTACAGTGCATCAGGCAAAGGGGCTTGAATGGGAAGCTGTATTTATAATAGGGCTGAATGACAACAAGTTCCCATCCATAAAATCGCTCAAGAACGGCGGTGAAGAAGAGGAAAGAAGACTTTTTTATGTCGGGGCAACAAGGGCAAAAAAAATACTTTATCTCTGCTATACTGTTACGTCGGATGACTGGAGTATGATCGGATTCATAAGGCCTTCAAGGTTCATAAAAGAACTGCCAAAGGATTGTTTTGAGGAGATAATAGTAGAAGAGGTATAATATCAAAAGCAGAATCCAGTAGTCAGGACAAGGAATAAAAACATTTCATTCCGGATTCTGAATTCTGTATTCCTGAAAGGATAAAATGACTTACTCCGAAACCATAAAAAACAGCTTCAATCTGATCAACAGGAACTGGCAGCTCGTTGCTATACAGTTCGGCATGATGGTGATAAACTTCCTTGGCTTCCTTATAATGATCGGTATCCCCCTCGGCATTGCTTTCATTATTTTCGGCCTTGATCTGACAGGGCTTGCAGAGACAAAGGATATCGCGGGACTATTTAGCGACCCTGCTAATCTTCTTTCAAAATACTCAGGACTTATCATTATTGTTCTTTCCAGTTTTTTATTTTATATGGTCTTTGCCACGACCCTGTACTTATATGTCATGGGCGGTTCTGTCGGCGTCATTGGAAGAAGCATAATCGAACCTTCTTTCAGGTTCAGCATGAAGGGATTCTTTGCTGAAGCCAAAAAGATATTTTTTCCTCTGATGTGGTTTTCTCTTTTCATGGGATTGATCTTGATCGTTATAGTATTAATCTTTACCGTTATTGCTTTTGTTCTCGGGCTGTTAGGCGGGGGCATAACTGCGATAGTGTCATTTGCAAAAAGCCAGGACTCAACACTTGCACTCTTTCTCGGTATCTTCTTTACTATGATACTTGCGCTTATCGGATTGATTATATTCTTTATAACACTTGCCATTACCACCTACGGCATGGCAGCGCTCTTTTTTAAGCGTGAAGGGGCGATCAAAGCCTTTACTTCTGCTGTAAGTTTCCTATGGAACAACCAGCCTTCATTCTGGCTTTATGTCCTGCTTTTTTCCGGATATATTATCGCGAGTTTCTTTTTGATGCTGATAACATTTCCATTTAAACTTATCCCGATAATAGGAACTGTTGTATCTTTCCCCATGCAGATAATGTCGTATGTAGCCCAGAGCTATTTCGTACTAATAATATTCGCTGCTGTATTCGTCTTCTATTTCGATGCTGAAATTAAAAAACCGGAAGTTCTGTCACCGTCTACTGATCCGGCTGCTTCTGAAGTACCTGAGTCCCCTGCTGATATGAATATGCAATTGGATGATATTTCTGAAGTTCAAGCTCCTCAGCAAGAAGAGACTCTTCAAGAGAAGGATGCGAAAGGACAAGGCTGACCCCGAAGGTTTCTTTAAAAGATTCAGAGATGTTTTCCTTGAAATCATCCTCATTAATGTCAGGCAATAATTCTTTTAACCCTGTCATATAATTACTTGCCGGAGATGTTCTCTCCTCTCCGAATATATTCCGCAATAGATCTTCGTTGTACAAAAATGGAATGCAGCCCTGCTGAAGCAGTCCGTTAACCCAGCGTTTCTGGGCAGAACCGACTATCTTTTTGTTCTGTATCATAATTTCCCCAAATGAACTTGAATTGAAGCAGACGGGGCTTTTCGCAAGGATCCGTCCCTTTTCCCTCTTCTCCTTTGATACTGCCTGAATACCGGTATTTTCGAACGCAAGGATAAAGGCCTTGCTTATTTTTTCATAACTATCGAAAAGTCCTTTTGAAAAAAGCCCCTTATCAGTCCTGACAGAGAAACTGTAAGTTAATTCTTTGTCATGCAGTATGGCTCTCCCACCCGTAGGTCTTCTGACGATCGGTATTTTATTGGTTTCGCAATAACTGATGTTGATTTCAGATGTCTTCTGGAAATGTCCAAGGCTGAGTGAAGGTTTGTCCCAGCCATACAACCTTAGGGTCGGAGGTGAAAAGCCTTTTCTTACACAGGATGCAATAGCTTCATCAAGTGCCATATTAAAAGAAGCACTGCAATTTCCTGAATCGATCAGCCGCCATGTCTTTTCCATAAAAAAGAATAAATCGGAGCACGTGCTTTAATCAAGTAAAGTTCGAACAACTTAAAATTACTTGTGGGAATTTCTTTTATCCAATATCAGTCTGCAGATGGAAGTATTATAACCGCCTTTGTCCCCTGCCCGGGGACAGGACTGATAGAAAGTTTTGAATAGTTCTTCATGGCCGCAAGCCTTGCTATTGGAAGCCCAAAACCTGTTCCTTCCTGTTTTGTTGAAAAAAATGGAGAATAAATCTTCTCCGAATCTTCATCTCTCAATGGGATGCCGGTGTTAAATATTTCGATCCTTACTCTTCCTGGAAGAAAAGGGTCTGAACTCGATGTTATCCTTATATAAGGGTCATCAGTGCCCACAGCCTCAAAGCTGTTTTCAAGCATATAATAAAACATACTTTCTATATCCTTGATATCAACAAGTATATTAGCTGCTTTTTTATCAAGATCAATCTCTACTTTAATTGCGCTAAATCCTGCTCGGGATTTAAGAAGCCCGACAACTTTTTCTATAATCACTTCGAGCGATGTCACGGTTAGTTCAGGTTCCTTCTGGGATATATCTGCAAAAATGCTTATGTCCTTTATCATCTTTTCGCATGCGGAACTGTCGGTAAGGACTGATTCGTAAACATCATAAAGGGGATCTCCAATGCCGGCTTTCCTCTGGAGCCTCTTTATATTTCCCCCTATAACCACGATCTTATTTCTTATCCTGTCAGCAACTCCTCTGATTATGTTCATATCGCATCTTGCGTGTGCTGAAATATATGCATCCGTTTCCACAAGGATACAGAAGTCAAACAACCTGTTAACTGCCGCTGAAACAACGCCCTGCTTTTCTGAAGGTATCTCACTGAAGATTATCTGCTCGCAAAACTGTCGCGAAATGGAGAAACCGAGATTTGAATATCTCTGGTCAAGGTTTATCTCAACATGCCTGATGCCTATTCTCCAAAGGTATTCCATGAAATCTTCCCCTGAATTCCATTTAAACAGGGATTCAAACCAGCCTGCCCATGCCTTTTTAAGCGAACCCGGGGTCTCGTAATGTTTCAAATACATGCTCGTCTCTGGGATATCAAGGAAGAAATCATAAAGATAAACCGAAAAATCTTCTTTCCTTTTTATGAATATATTTCTATATGGGGCAAGAGCTGCAAACTCTTTTTCGCCAAGCCCGATCTTTTCCTTAAAAAGAAGCAGTTTTTGATATGGAACAGGGACCACGTTTTTCTCCTCAGTGTTCTAAGTTAAAGATATCACCAAAATCTATTTTTTCCAAACATAAACACCATCATGCATTTTCGCAGGGCTCTGACAGGGATCAGATAGAATACTGCTTACTTCTTCTCAAGCAATATTCTGCCTTTTAGAAATAATATCTCTTTTATCTCGCCCTCAAAGATCTTCTGCTCACCAAAAAGGTTCTTCATAAAGATCTTCCCGTTTTCGGGTTTCATTATATCCACACTTTCGAGGTAAAGCTCTTCAGTGCCATTTTTGTAAACATATGCATTCGTCTCACACATTTTTATTCTCCTTTGTATATTCTGAGTATAAGAAATCAGAACCTCTATGTCAAAAGAATATTATTTCAGTAAAGTTTCAATGGACCGGGGAACATAACTCCCCCTTCCCCTGCTTAAGGCACCTACTGTTGGCTCTTATCTTAAGAGGGGGTGCCAAAGGCTGGGGCGTTAACTTAAGAGGGTGGTTCATATTCCTCCCCTTAAGATAAGGGGAGGGGAGGAGGGGTTATGATCCTTCCACGTTTCACCAAAAGAATGCACTTATCTCACGATCTTCCTGTTGAAAAAAGAATTTGATTGTGATAAAGTTCTTTATATTCGTTTGGCGCTGATGGCTTCTCGTTTGAAATAATTCCTAAACATCGTTAGAACAATATAATTTTGAACAACTGCCAGTATTAAGCAGAAAAACTTTCCTTGTTTTTGAGGTAAACGCAGGTTTTTTAACCTGATCCATAAGATAATGATTTCGCTCGATTCGATCATAAACAGCCTTGAAGAAACTATTATACTTTTTGATAGAAGCCTGAAGATAACCTATTTAAATAAAACAGGTGAAGAGCTTTTTCAGAAAAGCACAAAGGACATCCTCGGGAAGAAACTGCCGGAGATAATCAAGGATACGGATCCAATCTCCCCTTTGATCGATAAAGTGATAGCCGAAGGAAGATCTTTCAGGGTAAAGTCAGCGACCTTAAACACAGGGCAGGGTATCAATATTGATTTCAATCTGTCGCCATTTTTTATAAACAGCAAAATAGAAGGCGCTGTCCTGTCAATATCCAAAAATATTAATCTTATTGAAAGAGAAGACTACAGTTTTGACTCGATCGATTATCTCATCGGCTCCATTGCTCATGAAATAAAAAACCCTCTTGGTGGTATAAAAGGCGCTGCTCAGTTGCTGCGCAATAACACGCAAGGTGCGTGTATTGACGACTGTGTTGACCTTATCATTAAGGAAACTGACAGGCTGAATTTGATCCTTCAGGATTATTTGACTGCATGTAAGAAACCTACACTTAATGCTCTGAACATACATGAAGTTATGGAAAAAACACTGACCATTATGAATATAACAATAAAAAAAGCAGGAATTTCATTAAAAAGGGTGTACGATCCCAGCCTGCCTCAAATCAGGGGAGATGAGGGAAAACTCCTGCAAGTCTTCTTAAACATTGTAAAAAACGCCGTTGAATCTATGAAAAAAGGCGGAAGACTTGAAATATCTACTCATCCTTCGGATGAATTATTCAAAGAAAATGATAAGATCAAGCGGATGGCGCTTATTTCTATCAAAGATACAGGCAAAGGCATTGCTGAAGATGACTTAAAAAAGATCTTTCTGCCATTTTATACAAAAAAGAAATACGGCTCTGGCATAGGTCTTGCTCTCTCAAATAAGATCTTAAGAGACCACAAGGGCTTCATAAAGGTTAAAAGCCAGAAAAATAAGGGCACCTGCTTTTATATTTATCTGCCTTTCGAGAAATAATGGACAAACGAATATTAATAATTGACGACGATGAAAGTATAATCTGGGTTATCAAGAAAGCACTTGAGCCCTTTGGTTACAGCATTATATCAAGGACAAAACTCGCTTCAGGATTAAGAGCGGTGCAGGATAACCCTAACGTAATTCTTCTTGACCTTGTTCTTCCTGACGGGGACGGGCTTGAAGGCCTAAGAGAAATCCGCTCTTTAAATCCTGATGCTATTGTTATCATGGTCACAGCCCACGCAAAGATGCAGAGCACGATAACAGCTATGAAAGAAGGTGCCTACGACTATCTCGAAAAACCCTTTGATATTGAAGAACTGAAAATAGTTGTTGAGAAGGCCTTCAGAGATCTCTCTTTAAGAGAAGAATTAAAGCAGCTCAAGAAAGCTTCTTTAGAAACTGAATCTCCCCAGATGCTCGGGAAAAGCCCTGGAATGTTAAAAGTATTCAAGGATATCGGCAGGGCTGCTCCAAAAGACATCACTGTTTTGATAACAGGCGAAAGCGGCACAGGAAAAGAACTTGTGGCAAAGGCTATTCATTATAACAGTAAGCGCTCGCTAGGTCCGTTTGTTGCAATAAATTCAGCATCTCTGCCTAAAGAACTGCTTGAGTCAGAACTGTTCGGTTATAAGAAAGGGGCTTTTACCGGAGCTTTAAAGGAAAAAGCAGGCAAGATAGAAACAGCCAACAGCGGGACTTTATTCCTTGATGAGATCTCGGAAATGGACTCAGGCCTTCAGGCAAAAATACTACGCTTCATTCAGGAGAATGAATTCACCCCACTGGGCAGCAATGAAATAGTTAAAGCAAATGTTAGAATTATAGGCGCTACCAACAAGAACCTCTCCGAAGCCGTATCAAACGGCAGTTTCAGGGAAGACCTGTACTACAGGTTCAATGTTGTTCAGATAAAAATACCGCCTCTCAGGGAAAGGCAAGAAGACATTCCCCTGCTCATAAAACATTTTCTGAGGGAAACATCTGAAAAACTTGAAACAGGAGAAAAAGCACTCTCCAAAGATGCAAGAGCTCTGCTCCTAAAATATGACTGGCCCGGCAATGTACGCGAACTCGAAAATGTAATAAAAAGAGCATGCGTTCTTTCAACAGGATCTGTTATCGAAAAGAAAGACCTTCTGCTCGAAGAAGATAGTTCATATACTGTAAAGGATTTCCTGGAAGAAAAACTGAAACGTTATCTGAAAGACATGACAAAGGTGTCGAATTTCAATCTTTACGACGCAGTGCTCTCAGAAGTTGAAAAAGCCCTTATCTCTATAGTCCACAGGGAAACAAACAACAACCAGCTTAAAACAGCAAAGGTGCTCGGTATAAACCGTAATACTCTGAGGTCTAAAATCAATAAATATAAAATAAAATAGATTATGCTTAACAAAGAACTTCTTGATATGCTCGCCTGCCCAAAATACAAAGGAGATGGCCTGATCTGCAAGAACTGCAGGTAATCTATCCTATACGTCAAGACATACCTGTAATACTGTCGAATGAAGCTGCTGCCATTTCCTGATAGACTGCGATAAAACTTCTTGTTGTATTTCTTGTATTATGGTATAAATATTTCATCAAGCAAGATTCACTAATTCTCAGTCATCCCTTAAAATTTGACGGAGGCAAGAAAATGGCAGCGGATAACAGGAAAGATAAAAAACCGATGATCGGGGAGATACTCGTACAATACGGGGTAATCACACCGAACATGTTGAAGAATGCGCTCAGACACCAGTCACAGGTGGGCGGACAGATAGGTTCCATTTTGATAGAAATGGAATATTTGACAACTGATAATCTTCTTGAATTTCTTTCCAAACAGTTAGGCGTTCCTTCGGCCAACCTGTTCAAGCTCGATATTCCTCAGAATGTCCTCAAGGCCCTGCCCTTCGCAAAGATAAAGGAATACAAGGTCATTCCTCTGGAAGTAGATGAAAAGTTCACGCTTGCCATGGTAAATCCACAGGATTATGTGGCTATTAAGGATATTGAATTTATTCTCGGCAAAAGAGTAAATCCTGTTGTAGTTACATCCCAGCAGATGAATGCAGCCATAAAAAGCCTTGAATCCTGCGGTCTTGAAGCTATTAGAGGCGAAGAAATGGAAAAAAACTGCAAAGCCACACGGCAAGAAGTTGCAGGCGATATTAAAATACTGCTCAAGCAACTTTCTGATACAAAGGCCACTGACCTGCAGCTTACCGCAGGTGTCCCGCCAAGTCTTAAGATGAGCACTGAACTTCAACGGTTGAACATGCCTCCTCTTACGCCGGAAAATATGAAGATCTATGCTAACGCCTTAATTCCGGAAGAACATGCTGCAAGATTCGAAGCAGAAAGTGACCTTGATTTCGCATTCACAGATATGGAATTCGGCAGATTCAGGGTGAACATTTATAAACAGAGAAATTCTGTATCCATCACTCTCCGCCGTATACCTGACAGTATACCTGACCTGAAAGAACTCGGGCTTCCTGAAGACTTCGAGAATTTTGCATTAAAACCGCAGGGACTTATTTTGATCACAGGGCCGGCCGGCCACGGTAAATCAACGACAATGGCAGCTTTGGTTGATATTATCAATACAAAAAGAAAGTGCAACATAATAACCCTTGAAGACCCGATAGAATACCTGCATAAACATAAGAACAGCAACGTAAATCAGAGAGAGATCGGCATGGATACTGCTTCCTTCCATGAAGGACTCAAACACATTTTCAGACAGGACCCTGACGTTATCGTTATTGGGGAGATGCGCGACCCTGACAGTTTCAAAATTGCCCTGCAGGCAGCTGAAACAGGCCATCTGGTTTTAAGCACTCTTCATTCAAGAAATGCTACATCAACTATAGACCGGGTCATTGATATCTTTCCACCAGACCAGCAGGCACAGATAAAGACTCAGATCGCAGACTCACTTATTATGATCCTGTCACAAAGACTGGTTATGAAAAAAGACAAAACAGCACCTGTTCTGGCATATGAAAAACTTGTTAACTCATATAAGATCAAGAATTTCATCCGTGAGGGCAAGACACATCAGATAAGGACTCAGATGCAGCTGCCGGGCGAAGATTATTCTTCTATTGATGTAAGTCTTGCAAAGCTATGTCTAGCTGGGACGATATCCCTCGAAGAAGGCCTGAAACATGCTGATAATACTGCATTCTATCAGGATACGGTTAAAAGCCGGGGAATAAAATAAGAGACACTATTCGACAAGATAAAAAAACTTTTCTCTGAAATCAGCAACAGTAAGATTGGCTGCACCAGCAAGCTTAGATAGATTCTTTGTGCTGAAATCTTCTTTTTCGAGCCTCAACATATATTGTCTTCCGACCTCATAAGCTTCAGATTTTATGTCAACAAGCTTCACCTTTGTTTTTCCTGTAACAGGATCAGCCATCTCAACAAACGAAACCGGTCTGAGCTTGCCTTCATCAAAAACGATCATGGCAGCTGTACCGCCATTAATGAGGAATCTGACCGCACCATATCCCAAGTCCCTTGTGTATTCAATGTCGTATGGTATGGGGTCAGCAGCTCTTAGTTCATAACCGACACGTTTATCCACTATCGTCACATGTAAATCTCTTGATTCAAGGCTTTTCCTTATTATATGCTTCATGATCCTGCCGAGCTGTATCTCTGAAAATCTCATTCTACCGGCTTCGTCCTTTTCTATGCCTTCACAGGTCTCAATATCTTTGATGTCAAATTTGCTGGATATGCCTTCTGCAAGTATGGCCACCCCGTGGTTCTTGCCCATTGAAAGTCTTTTGATAATAGAGCCCTCGATCATATCAGCGACCTTCTGCAGGGGAAGCTTCTCTTCCACAAACTCCTCAGGGATCAATGTAATGGCAGCGCCAACAGCCTTTCCGATGCCTAGCGCAAGATGTCCTGAGTTTCTGCCCATAGTAGTAATTAAATACCACCTTCCGGTTGTCTTCGCATCCTCCATTATATTTTTGACTACTTTTACTCCCCAGTGGCGGGCTGTTTCATATCCGAAAGAAGATTTTCCACCGGGGAGATAAAGATCGTTATCAATTGTCTTGGGCACATGAACTACCGAGAGTTTTCCCCTTGATTCCCTCTCTATCCAACGCGCCATAAATGCTGTCCCGTCACCGCCAATAGTTATAAGGTAGCGCACATTAAGTGACTTCAGAGTATTCAGAAGAACTTTGAATTTCTCTTTTGCAGAATCTATAGGGTCCCTTGAAGTCTTGAGGATCGAACCACCGGAAGTATGGATCCTCGAGACTTTTTCGATCGTCAGCGGGATACCGCATTTTTTATCACCGGCAAAAAGACTTTTAAAACCGCCTACAATTCCTATTATCTCCTTGCCTGAGTTGACAGCCTCTATAGTTGCTGCGCTTATTACACCGTTAATGCCTGGAGCAGGACCGCCCCCGACAACAATAGCTACTACCTCTTTTTTCATAGCTCCTTGAGTATATCCTCAGGAATATCTTTTTTGATGATCACAGGCTTTACTGTTTTATTTACTATTTCCATGGTATTTACAACCTTTAATTTGTCGAATAACAGCCCGAATTTGTCCTGAAGCTCTGCCATGATAGGCTCTCTTACTTCTTTCTTGAGGTCCCACCATTTCTTCTTTATAGCGCCAAAGCCTTTTTTCCTTGTGCTGTAGATGAACTGCTCTTCTGTCTGGCCTTCCTTGCGTTCCTTCGCAAATTCAGTCTTGATATAATCGTAAACTTCATTCCTGAAGTCTGCCGGAAGATGTTGGCTGTCGTAAATTATATTCTGGAATCCTGTTGCAAGATGCACCTCTGAGGTCCCTGTCTCAGGGAACATATGAAATGCCTCGTCAGGCAATGTTGATGCACCGTGCTGAACAGCGCCTGAAAGACCATATTCCTTTCTGGCGAGGTCTGACATCTGCCTTAGTGTATCGAAATCGATCTTGACCTTGGCAAGAGTTCCGTCAGGCAGTACAACGCCTCCGTGTGCTGTGCCTGTCTGAACACTGAGTTTGCTCAGGCCCTTGCCGAGTTTGAAGGTCTCATTAAAACCATCAAGATAAGCTTTAAGCTCATCAGGATTGCTGTTCTTTTTGCCTATCTCTCCTATCTCTCCGCCAATAGAGACCTCTATCCCTTTGGGCTGTAGTCCCCTGATAATTGCTGCAAGTTCAGCAGTCTCAGCGAAATTAGGCCTCTGCTGCTCCTTGTTTGTCGGTTTATCAAGGTCAACAAGAGTGGATGAATCAATATCTATGTTGTAGAATTCAGCCTCTATGGCCTCAGCGATCAACCCTTTGATATACCCTGTTTCTGCGGCAGGATCGCCCAGATAATTTTTTCTTACGAGCTGGAAATGATCCCCCTGTATAAAAACAGGCCCTTTATAGCCTTCTCTTACTGCTGCAGCCAGAACAACCGCTGAA